>NZ_JBFRNC010000004.1:0-34110 GCF_041470825.1 Vibrio sp. 10N.261.55.A10
GAAAGATCAACACGCCCTAAATACTCCAAGGATTGTTTTGATATTGGGAAGATGCGCGCGAGTCTGTTACAAATTCAAGCTCAATCGGAAACGGTAACTTCAAAATCCGACACTACATTAGAGTTTTGGATGTTTTGATACCAACTTTTTACGTCTTCAACCAGCAAGTGCATCATGTAATTTTGACAGTGCGCAGGTTCATAAAAGTTTTGCAGAAGGAACGCACAACTGCCGTGTCGTAGATAGGCGATATCGTGAAATTCAGACTTCACTTCAAAGCCGATTGACTGGTAAAAACGCTTGGATAAATCGAAGTCTTTCGCGGGTACAAAAGACTTAGTTTCTGAGACTTTGAGGTTTTCCATCCTACATCCTTATAGTATTGATATTCCGGTGCTGACACGCTTAACGCTTTAAGTGGTTACGGTGTTTATTCAGAGCTCTTATTCAGAGTCTTGCTAAAATGAGTCAACTTCGGCTTTAGTTAGATAACGCCACTGGCCTGCTTCAACATCCAAACGAACGTCACCAATCTGTTCACGGTGTAGGCCAACAACTCGATTCCCGACCGCAGCAAACATTCGTTTTACTTGATGAAACTTGCCTTCTGTAATGGTCAACAGCACTTCTTTACTGGTAATCACCTCGAGCTCTGCCGGACGCGTCGGCTTTTGTTCGCCCTGCAATTGAATGCCCGCTTTAAACTTATCAGCGACATCGTCTTTGATGTCTCGTGACAATGTCACGCGATACACCTTCTTACAAGACTTGGTTGGCAGCGTAATATTGAATGACCAGCGCCCATCATCGGTAATTAAGACTAAACCTGTGGTGTCGGCATCTAAGCGCCCTGCGATGTGCAGTTCTGATGCTTTGTCTATCTCGATGTAGTTGAACAGTGAAGGATAAACTTCATCGACATTAGAACAGATAGTACCCGCAGGCTTGTGCATTAAGAGGTATCGAAATTCACGCAATTTAAGCGGCATGCCATTAAACAAGATGGCGTTGGTTTCATGAACCTGGGCTGACTCATCAGTAACTGTTTCACTGTTTACGTTCACCTCGCCATTATGGATGCGTTCAATCGCTTCAGGCTTGGTTAGGTCAGTGCTTTTACATAGGTATTTATCAAGGCGCATTAATCGTCGGCACCACATTTAGCACAAGGCTTGTAAGTTCGTTCACCTTGCTCGATAACCACATAGTCACCAACGCACTTGTCACATAAAGCGAGCTTTGGGTAAGCCTCTTTTTGTTTCTTTGCGTTAATGTTGCCTTCGGTGGTGTATACGGTTCTCATTTTGATGCCTTTGCTTGAATAACGTGAGAGGCGCAAATTGTATCACTGTTTACATCTTTGATTGGAGTGGTGGTTCATAGATAAATTGATTTTAAGTACCACTATTCCAAGTTCCCGCCCCGTAACGGCATAACCATGAACAACAAAATCAACGTGCCACGCCTATCAGTGGTAAAATGATAAAAGCTCACCAACCAATGAAGTCACTAATGAAAAATTGTAATCAATGCGGGAAATGCTGTATCAAATACGGAGATGGTGACCTTGCCGCAACTCAAGAAGAGATCGATTTGTGGGAGTTGTTCAACCCAGACATCTTTGAATATGTTCGAGGAAGCGAGATCTGGTTCGACCCTGAATCTGGCGAACGTTTAACTCGCTGCCCTTTTCTAGAGCTGGTTCCGACGAAAGACACCAAGGCTCAAGCCAAGTACACATGCAGCATCTACTTAGACCGACCAGAAGATTGCAGACACTATCCAAGTCTGATTAATGAGATGGCACGAGATGAGTGTGAAATGATTGAGGTGGTGGATTTACAAAACACGAAGAAAGCTCAAAGGAAACTCGACCTATTGATGAAAGACAGCCGCCCTTCAAGCTATTCGTAAGCGATGATCTTTTGAAGATCAATCTTCAGTATTAGCTAGTAGCCGCTAAAACCTTAAGCCAAATACTGGTTCGCTTCTAACCAATCAAGCGCAACCAGTGCCGCCAATGAGCATACCGCTCTGTCGTTGCCATCCACAAACTTAAGCTCTTCAATTTCGGCATCCGGAGACAGTTCGCCAGTATAATCAGCAAGATAGCAAGTCAATTGCACTGATACGCCTTCCGCTTTACCATCAGCTTGGCCTGTAAAGGTCTCAACGTATTTGATGGAATCTGGTACTAAATCTACTGAGATCTCTTCTTTGATTTCGCGAACCAGTGCTTGTTCGTCACTTTCGCCAGCTTCACGCTTACCACCCGGTAGGTAGAACAGTTCTTTGCCTTTTGATCTCACCATCAACAACTTGCCGTCTTTGATGAATATCCAAGCCAGCTTATCAATTACCTTATTCATGTTCTTAGACCTTGTTATTGTGTTTATTATTTTGGTTAGCACAACGTATCGCGCTAGGCGTATATTACATCCAGCAGTAAACATATTCTATTGAATCGAATAGGAAATATCATCGCCAAAACGAAAAATAACAGCTTTCGAGACAATGCTCGTCTACTGTCATTGGCGTTGTTTAGGGATTGTTAGCTAGCTGTCCGCAGATAGAATCAATCGACTAGCCAATTAAGCGCAGAGTCATGATCTTCGAATGACTTAATCTCACCCGACACAAACCAACTGCCGACTTTTGATGCCATTTCTTGCCAGCTTTTATCACCATATATCGCGATTTTGTCTATCTTCGAATTGAGCTCTAATCCAAGTTTAAAATCGTCCCAAGTAGCACGTAACTCCCAACCCGTTAAGGTGGAGATGTCGACCAGCATCTTGAGTTCAGATGAATCGAGTTCTTCTAGCGTGGTATTTAGAATTGGCATCATTGCTTGATAGTCATCGTGTGTAAGCTTGCCTTTCGCTTTAAACACAACGATGGTTTCACCGCTAACACGTTCAATTCCAACCGATATTCCATGACGTTCGATACTCATAACCTAGCCCTCATAGTAGAAACTAGAGTTAGCTTAGAGGATTAAACAGCAAAGAGATGAGAGGTTTACGTCAAAACGGACAAGCGCTTTATCTGAACTTAATATCAGAGAGTTAATCGCGCTACTCCAACAGTTCGCTTAGGGATTGAACTTGTACGATACCTGGATGCTGTGACTTAAGCTCAGCACCTTCCGTGTTCAACCACACCGCTTGCAAACCCGCTTCAAGTGCTGGGTAAATGTCTTTCTCTAGAGTGTCGCCTACCATGGTGATCTCTTGTGGTGAAACACCGAGCTTAGAAATAATGGCAGGATAGAACCCCGACTCGAACTTAGAAAAGCCAATGCTCGCCTTACAAAAGTAACCCAAGATATATTGAGACAGGCCAACACGCTCAAAGGCTCGAATGATGTCGTCTTTACTGGAATCACCAGCATTGGTAGCAACATAAACTAGATGAGTTTTCGACAACTCCCCCAGTAATGCACGAGCACCACTCACTTCTTGTACGGTTTCCCAGTCACACATCTTCCCTTGTGCGTCTGGGAAATCGACCATCAGCGTATTGCCCCAGTCGAATAAGACTATTTCTGTTAATTCGATTAGCTTTGTCATCTTGCCTCCTGCATACGATGAATTATCTAATGTTTAAGCGAGCCTATAAAAACTTCTCGGACGGTTAGGCTCATTATGGACAACCTTGTTACTGTTTATGGAGCACGATCTTCTAAACACAAAATACCCTTTATTGATAAACCACTTTGAAACGCTCCAACATAAGTAACATGTCTTCACTTGGTGAGATCTTGAGCTCTTCACATTCACGAGAGAAGAAGTTCCAGTGAGCTTCTTTCCACCATTCGAGTGTTTTGTCACCCTCGCCTTCGGCAGCAGCAAACTCCGCCGTCACTTCGTTATATTTGCACTGTGAGACTGAAGTGATCTCTACAATGCAAACTGGCTTGCCATCCCAGTCAGTGACGACTTGCAAGTGACCAACTACTGGTCTCGTCTCGCCTTCATGGCTGTACCAATATTCAAGGCTGCAAGACGCTTGTTTTTCACCCTTGAGAATTAACTGGGCGCAGAGGTTGGCGTTGTATTCATCAGCACAGTAATAGTCGGCACTAAAAGAGGTGTATTGCGAAGCAACGTCTGCTGGTAATGTGTTGAGGTAGCTATCAAGATAAGCTTTGCTTCTTTCTTCCATGATCTTTCCAAATTCAATATCAGGTTGAGCCGATAAACACTTATAGATTAAGCATCTGGCTGCATTGGGAGTAACCTATCAAGTCAGGTTATAGCTGTAAACCGAGTGAATATCAAAATGCGGGCTGAGAAAGAAGAATATAGGTAGGATTTCGAGGCCAGTACAAGGAGATCCAAAAAGTGAAAGAAGAACCAAAAGCACCTTTAGTCGGTGCTTTTGGCTCTTAGTATCTCGTTACTAATAGCTCGTAACTGACGGGGTATTAACGGTTCAAGAAGTCGACCGCTTTGTCTGGGAAGTCGGTAAACACACCATCAACTTTGACTTGGTTGTAGAAGACATCCAACATGCCATCAAAGTTGTCAGCATAAGCTGGGATTCTTCCTGGGTCAGCACGGAACGTGTACGGGTGAACATCTAAGCCCGCGTCTTTTGCTGACTTCATTAACGGTTTAATAATGATGTTATCTTTGGTCGATGCATCGTCCACCAACATTGGCTTCCAAGGGCCTATTCCTTCCGCATAAGACGCCACTTTATCCATGCCACCAGCTTCAAACATCCAGTCATAACTGTACGGCGTTGCTTTGTCACCTTGGTACGTCATGGTTTCATTCCAATCTGTATAAGCCATCAACTGAACGAGCTTAAGATCCATTTCCATCGCTGGCATGAGCTCATCGTTAATGCGTTGAAGTTCATTGGCGTCAAAACACTGCAAATACACTTTGTCGTCTTTTGATAGGTAACCATATTGATGCAAGGTTGCAAGCACAGCTTTTGAGATATCTTTGCCTTCGTGACGATGGAACCAAGGTGCTTTAATTTCAGGATAGATGCCCACGTCATAACCTAAGGTCTTATTTAGGCCTTGGATCAGCTCGATTTCTTCTGCAAAGGTAGCGACACGGAAATCAGACTGCCACATTGGGAAGCGCGTTGGGTACCCTGCCACTCTGTTGCCTTGTTCATCTAACTTAAAGCCTTCGGTCACCTTTAATGATTTGATCTCAGCGAGCGTAAAATCAATCGCGTAGTAACGGCCATCTGAACGAGCACGTGTTGGAAAGCGATCCGCGACATCGGTGACTCGGTCTAGATAATGATCATGCAAAACCACCAATTGGTCGTCTTTGGTCATCACGACATCTTGTTCGATGTAGTCGGGTTTCATTGCGTAAGCGAGCGCTTTAGCGGGTAAAGTGTGTTCAGGTAAATAACCAGAAGCGCCGCGATGCGCAATCACTAAAGGATCTGCTAATGCATTTGCAGATAAGCTTAGTGCTAATAAGGTCAGAGACAGTGACGTTGTTTTCATTATTGTTTCCCTTGATAAAACAGAAGCAGGATATACCTGCCTCTGTTGTTATTTATAGATGTGATTCAGTAAATACACTACTGAGCTAGCGCTTCTCTCTCTCGTTCGAGATCTTTTTGTTTATGGTGCGCACGCTCACCTAAGAAGGCGTAAAGCAGACAGATGATTGAAGCCACACAAGCGCCGACCAAAATAATGAAGCCGCCATCCCAGCCGTAATGGTCAACCATAAAGCCGAGTATTGCGTTCGCAGCAACCGCGCCACCTAAGTAACCAAACAAACCCGTTAGACCAGCCGCTGTACCCGCTGCTTTCTTAGGCGCAAGTTCCAGTGCATACAAACCGATCAGCATTACAGGACCATAGATAAGGAAACCAATCGCAACCAGTGCCAGCATATCAACCGTTGGGTTACCTGCTGGATTCAGCCAATATACCAACACAGCGACTGTCACTAGAACCATGAACAAGATACCTGCAGGTGCACGTCGGCCTTTGAATAACTTATCTGAAATCCAACCACACAATAAGGTGCCAGGGATACCTGCCCACTCATACAAGAAGTAAGCCCAAGATGATTTATCTACAGAGAAGTCTTTTGCTTCTTTTAAGTAAACCGGAGCCCAATCGAGTACGCCATAGCGGATAAGGTAAACAAACGCATTGGCAATAGCGATTGACCACAACAGTTTGTTAGAGAAAACGTACTTAAAGAAGATCTCTTTCGCCGTCATTTCTTTCTCATGAGACGTATCGTAGTCGTCTGGGTAATCGTCTTTGTGTTCTTCAATCGGTGGTAAGCCGCAAGATTGAGGTGTATCTCTTACAGTAAACCAAACAAAGACAGCAACGAGAGTGGCAAAAAATGCAGGAACATAAAAAGCGGTTCGCCAATCGTCGTTAAAAGCCCACAGCCCCAACAAGAACATTGGGCCAATCAAACCGCCACCCACGTTGTGAGCAACGTTCCATACTGACACTATCTCACCACGTTCTTTTCGTGACCACCAGTGAACCATGGTTCGTCCACAAGCTGGCCAACCCATACCTTGGAACCAACCATTCAAGAACAGCAGGATAAACATCGTAATGATGCTGCCTGTTGCCCAAGGCATGAAGCCAAAGCAGAACATCACCAACGCCGACATTAACAAGCCACCGCTGAGGAAGTAACGAGGGTTAGAACGGTCAGAAACACTGCCCATTAAGAACTTAGATAAGCCGTAAGCGATAGATACCGCCGCTAATGCAACCCCTAGTTCTCCACGGCTAAAACCTTGTTCAATGAGATAAGGCATCGCCAAACTAAAGTTTTTACGGACTAAGTAGTACCCCGCATAGCCAACGAAGATGCCAAGAAACAGCTGCCATCGTAGTCGTGTGTAGGTGCTATCGATCTTATCTGATGACAAGCGATCGATATGCGCCATAGGTTTGAATATTCCAAACATAGGAACCTCATAATTATTGGGCGAAGGAAGAATTTAAATGCTCGAACGAAAAAATTTAGCGCTCATTCGAAATCAAGGGAATTGTATGTGCTTCAGGATTAATTTCTGTGATAGAGGTAGTTATTAACAAAAAATAACTTTAAATACAGCATATTAGTTTCATTTAATTAGACTGCGCTTCATATTTTTGTTTGTATCTGTTTAATTAAACATCAGAACTTTCGAGTACGAATAAATCCAAAAAGAGCGAGCGAACATAAATCAACCAACAACAACTTTGTTATTACTGCGAATGCATAGTGAATAACAACAATTTTGGTTGAATCTGTGGAGTTATGAAGGTGGTTTGGGCTATTGGTTAAAGAAGTTCGCTAAAATCAATGCAAACAAAAAGGGTCTAGATTTCTCTAGACCCTTTTAGGTAATAACGCTTGGTGGCTTGATGTTGGCTAATTAAGCAAACATTAGCTAATTACTCGAAGTATTAGCTAGCCACACGACGTGACTATGCGTCGATGTAAAAAGCTTCTACAGTGCCTTTTAGAGTAATAAGCATTGGCTGACCAAAACGATCTAGCGCTTTTGGAGAAGGGATCTTAACCCAACCTTCGCTGATGCAGTATTCTTCAACATCAGTACGCTCTTTACCATTTAGACGAATGCCGATTGGGTATTCGAAACACTCAGCAACGTGGTGTGGGCTGCGTGGGTTGCCTGCAAGATGATCTGGTAAAGCTGGTCTTGAATTAGTATCGCTCATGTTCATTACCTGTATGTACGTAAATAAAAAAAGTGCGTCATTCTAGTCAATATAGGCTTTGTGCTCAACAACTGCTGCAATAAATCGTCTTGATCGTTTTAATCAACAGCTAGTTGTTTGATTTAAAGGCGATATCGGCATGAGTTTCAACGAAAATTTAACAGGTTTATGCATTATGGATGAAAGGGAGAAATTCATTACTCGAACGGCAGATAAACTAATATCAGGCTTTTATTCCGAGCTTATCGATTAAGCTCAATACTCATCACTTTATGGTTCGGTTCTGATTCGATATTTACGATTGACCAACCTAGCCCTTGGTAGAGACCCATGATATTGGTGTACGCGTAGAGTTGAGTTTGCACTGCAGAAGAAACCTGTCTGACACCACGATTAATCAGTTCACTGGCAATGCCTTGACCGCGCCATTGAGGGTCGACAAACACAGCGTTGATCCACACTACATCACGAACTTGGTGAGGTTCTTGAAAATAGGAATACGCCAAGCCACCAATGACCACATTATCGCGAAGTACTGTTATTACTGGAGGGAGTTGTACGTTTTCTTTATATGTATCTTTAAACTTGAAATCAGACCATTCACTTTGAAATAAGCCCTCTAACTCATGCCAATAAGGTGAGTTTTCATCGCAATTTCTAAAGATTACTTTCTGCATTTTTCCGTCCTTTTAAAGAGAGTAATTCGGCTATCCTAGCCTTGTTTAATCTAAGTGTAGGTAAAGCTACTCTTCTTCGTCGTAATCGTCTGCTGGGTCTTGATTAATTTCTTCGCCGCATCCTAGGCATTCACCTTGCAGATCCGTAGGCATCACAATAATCAAACCACAATGAGGGCAAAGATCGCCTTGTTGAAACATCCTGTATTCCTTCTACTTAATGGCTATTGCTTAGGATATTTTTGCTTACTCGCTTCTAGCCAGTCGTGAATCACTTGGCGAGCGGATTCCGACGGAGGTGCATTTCGTTTTCCGCAGATTTGGTCTATTTCAAAAGGAAATGCTTTGCTCGGGACGCGGCGTAAACCTATGGTTAAACGCTGAGGCTTGAGCATGCGGAACACCACATAACGATCGCTCATGATTCGGTTGTGATACACGCCAATACAGTGCTTCTGCTCGATGCCTTCGTGTTCAAGGTCGTAATAATCCGTGAGCGGATGAATGTTGTCATTGCCAAGTAAAGGAACGGGATAAGGGATGTCTTTATCCATTGGGCAGTTACCCTCCAAACGACGTAATTGGCGTTGCTCCGTCCAGCGGTCATGGAGTTGTTCAAACATCGCAAAAGAGTTCTGACTGGTAATCGCGCGCAGTGGATCATCCATCTCCAAATCTTGCCCTAGCAATATCGCATCTTGGAACATCGCCATCTTCGACGGTGCGTTAAGTCTGCCCTCTTCCACCATTGCAATCCCTAGCCTGCTACCAGTTAGAAATGGATGAACTTGGTCCAAACGCAGGGCTGTGTATCCAACTTTTGAGTAATGCTTAAACTTAAGAACTCGTCTTTGCAGTGGCTCGAGAATGCGAACAATGTGGTCGAGTTCATCACCAACATTGTAATGAAGCTCTAGCTTGTCGATGAATTTGAGTGTCGCCTTGCTGCCGTCTAAGCCCAACTTGGTAAGGATCTTCTTCTGCCCTAAGCGACTTAGTGCCAGTGCTTTCTTGTTGTCGACACTGTATTTCATGCAGATCAAAGCCAAAATAACAGGCCTTAATTCAAGCAATTGCGCGGCTTCATAAGTATTCGCAGCAAGCCACAACATCTGGTATTGGTATTCTGGAAAGTCGTCGGTGATTTCACGATAACGCGCAGGTAATGAATTTAGCCAACGACCATTCACGTCAAACTGTTCAACAAGGTTGAGGCTCAGCCCAATGCCTCCATCAAGCGGTCGTCTACCATCTTCAAACACATGAAAGCCGACGAGCTTTTGAGACCAGTCTCGGATCTCAATATCGTAGTCGAAACCTAATGTTCGAGTGGGAATGGTTAGTAGTGCTGTCATTGATGCCTCTTCGTTATTGGCGCATTGAACTATCAAGCCTATCTAACAGCATAAGCTAGCGCTTCAACCACTATATCAACCTTTTGTAAATTTCTTACCAATCAAAGCGATATAAATACGATAGTGCTTAGAAGAACATTGAATGATGATTTTACGGAATATGAGATCTCTTCGATATCATTTGCGTCAACAGAAACTATGCTTGTTACATAACTCACAACAAGAGGCTTTAATTATGGATTACCGACATATTCTGGTCGCACTTGAACTGTCTGACGACACCAAGATTCTCATTGATAGAGCGACCTTCTTCGCTGATAAACTGGAGGCTGGCATTTCATTTGTTTATATCGATGGTACGCATGGAGAAATTTATCCAGAGCTCGTTGATATTCAGGGAAATGACGGTGATTTACCCATCAATGAAGATGCCGTTAAGCATTTGAAAGAGTTTGAAGCCTACGCCAAGCACCCAATCAAGCACATTTTCGTGGGAACGGGTGATTTGAACGATAAGC
This sequence comes from Vibrio sp. 10N.261.55.A10, assembly GCF_041470825.1. Lineage (NCBI taxonomy): Bacteria > Pseudomonadati > Pseudomonadota > Gammaproteobacteria > Vibrionales > Vibrionaceae > Vibrio > Vibrio sp. 10N.261.55.A10. Next base: position 10,247 of record NZ_JBFRNC010000004.1, read on the forward strand.
TCAAAAATGCCATCGAAGCCAACGGCGTTGACCTATTGCTATGCGGCCATCACCATGATTTTTGGCATAAGCTCATCTCCCATTCTAAACAGATCATCGATACTTCCCCTATCGATATTCTCGTTGTTCCAATGGAATAGAAGCTCCAGTTCGACACTCAAAAATAACCGGCATTGCCAACCTCTATCGGTATTATTGGTTGGCTTGATATCCTCTTCAACACACTCATCCTGATCGAAATCTCCTATTTCCCACTTAGAGTAGTCATTTGTGATCTTGTCAGCCTATCAACTCGTAAGCGTCTAATAATTAACAAATCACGTCATTTCGATTTGAATCAACGTACTGAAATGTACGACCCAGACCATGCCTTCATCAATCAATGGACAGGCGGTAACGCAGTCACAATAAGCCTCACAAACCAGGACGCATTATGAAATTTAAAACGGTACGACTTGTATTAGGTGACCAACTCAACATTGAGCATTCATGGTTTAGACAGGTTAACGATGACGTTATTTACATCATTGCTGAGCTAAAACAAGAAACAGATTATGTTGCCTCTCACGTTCAAAAAGTGGCCGCGTTTTTCTGTGCGATGGGTTACTTCGCTAACGAACTCAAAGAACAAGGTCATCAAGTACTGCACCTTACTCTTGACGACACAACGCAATTTGAAAACCTAGACACACTTCTAAAGCACTATGTACACGAATTCGGCGCAGAGAAATTCGAATATCAAAGGCCAGATGAATATCGCCTTTTAGAGCAGATGAACAAGCTCAAGCTCACCAATGCGACCAAAGGTTGTTGTGATACAGAACACTTCCTCTTTCCATTCGAAGAGATCGAACAACAGTTTCCGAAAGACAAACACATCATGATGGAGCACTTCTATCGCCGAATGAGAAAGCGTTTCGACATTTTGTTAGAAGACGGAAAGCCCGTTGGCGGCAAATGGAATTACGACGCGAACAATCGAAAGAAACTCAAGAAACAAGACATCGAAAACCTGCCTCAGCCGCTAATGTTTACCAATGACATAACCGACATTTTGCAGCGTATCGAGCACCACCAAGTGCAAACTATTGGTCAAGTAGGTAACCAGTTACTATGGCCGGTGAACCGCGCACAAAGCTTGTCTCTACTCGCTCATTTCTGCCAAGTCTGCTTGCCGTTATTTGGGCAGTTTCAAGATGCGATGACGACAGAGCACGACTCTAAATGGAGCTTGTATCATAGCCGTATATCGTTCTCGTTGAACAGTAAACTGCTGAGCCCTAAAGAAGTGATTGATGCAGCACTGTCGGCCTACCAAGCATCCTGTCTTCGAGACAGCTCACCAGATAAGCCAAGCATCGATATTGCACAGGTCGAAGGATTTGTACGCCAAATACTGGGGTGGCGAGAGTACATACGCGCCGTCTATTGGGCAAACATGCCTGCTTACGCCAACAAAAACCATTACTCAGCACATAATAACCTGCCCCATTACTTTTGGGACGGACAAACCAAGATGAACTGCATGAAGCATGCGATTGACCAGTCTCTTGAGTTTGCTTACGCGCACCACATCCAAAGGTTAATGATCACTGGCAACTTCTGTTTAATCACGGGTATAGACCCTGACCAAGTCGATAGTTGGTACCTCGGTATTTACGTCGACGCGATTGAGTGGGTTGAAATGCCAAATACGCGAGGTATGGCACTGTTTGCGGATGGCGGGATCGTAGGAACCAAACCATACTCTGCCAGCGGTTCCTATATCAACCGCATGAGTGACTACTGCAAAGGCTGTCACTACAAGATAAAAGAACGCAGCGGCGAGCAATCTTGCCCTTTCAATAGCTTGTATTGGCGCTTTATGGACCAGCACCGCGATGCGTTAAACCGCAACCCACGTATGGGCATGTTATATCGCTCTTGGGACAACATGGATGAGCAATCACAACAAGCGATTCTCGATACTGCTGAACAACGAATCACAAACTTGGAGAACTTATAATGGTGGAGCAACTCAGATTACACATATTGGTGGTCGGTGGGAGCGGCGGTATTGGTTTCGCTGTGGTTAAACACCTATTATCTGAGCTCTCTCGGTTTGATTTTCTTGATGTGCATGTAGACGCGACTTACCACTCTCAACAGCCGGAACTAGAAAACAATCGCTTGAGCTGGCACAAAGTCGACGCCACCGACGAAGCTGATATTAAGCGCTTGAGTTCTGAGTTTGAACAACTTGATTGGCTGATCAACTGCGTGGGTATGCTCCACACTCCAGATCTTGGACCGGAAAAGAACTTGTCGTCCATCGACCCTGAGTTTTTCCTCAAAAACATCTCTGTGAATACCCTGCCCAGCTTGTTATTAGCAAAACACTTCACGCCGATACTTAAAGCGAGCGACAATCCAAAGTTTGCTGTGGTATCCGCAAAGGTTGGCAGTATTTCAGACAACAGATTAGGCGGTTGGTATAGCTACCGCTCATCGAAAGCAGCCCTAAATATGTTCATCAAAACCATGTCGATCGAATGGCAACGCACCATTAAGAAAGGCACCGTGTTGGCTCTGCACCCGGGCACGACAGACACAGCTCTGTCGAAGCCTTTTCAGACCAATGTCCCTGAAGGTAAGTTGTTTGAGTCAAGCTATGTCGCCCATCAGTTGGTCGATATTATTCGCACTGCCACACCGGATAACAGTGGGCACTTCTACGCTTACGATGGTGAACAGTTAAATTGGTAGTTGATACGAGTGTTCGTCTTTCATTAGTGCTAAAAAAGAAAACCCAACAGAGTTGAAGCTCCATTGGGTTTTTATTTAGAAAGAACGCCTCTGTTTTAAAAGGCGTTTGGTTGATATCTAGCTAAAGATCAAAACTGATCATCACGATTATTCAGCCCAATTGAACTTAGTATCGTCAACACCTTCTTTCTCTTCTTTAGCTCGCTCGCGTCGATGTTGTTCTTCAATTCGCGCAGCGTCTATCTCTTGCATGATGGCTTCGATATCAGCCAAGTCGTCGGTTTCCGTAAACTCACCCGTCAGTTTGCTGTCTGGCTTCAAGTCGCCTTTCTCGTACAGCGCCCACATTTCCTTGGCATACTCGGTTTTTGCCAGTTCAGGAGCAAACTGAGCGTAATAGTCACGGATGTTATTGATGTCACGAGCCAGCATCCACTCAGCGTTGTTGTTAGCCGAAGCGTCAACCGCTTGTGGTAGGTCGATAATTACTGGACCGTACTCATCCACCAATACGTTGAACTCAGACAAGTCACCATGGATCAAACCAACACACAGCATTTTAACTACGTAAGTCATCATCACGGCGTGGTCTTCGATCGCTTGCTCTGCTGACATCACCACATCGTTCAAACGTGGTGCAACGTAACCCTCATCGTCAGTGACCAGCTCCATAAGCAGTACGCCATCAAAGCAACCATAAGGGACAGGCACACGAACACCCGCTTCTGCCAGTTTATATAAGGCATCCACTTCAGCACTTTGCCAAACCTTTTCTTGTTGTTCACGACCAAAGCCAGAGCCTTTTTCCATCGCTCGAGCGCGGCGGCTATTCCGGACTTTTCGGCCTTCACGATACGCGGTCGCTTTTTTGAAGCTGCGTTGGCTTATTTCCTTATATACCTTGGCACAACGGATCGTATCGCCGCAGCGCACAATGTACACCGATGCTTCTTTGCCACTCATGAGTTGGCTTGTCACCTCGTCGACTAAACCGTCGTCAACTAAAGGCTGTATTCTTTTAGGTATCTTCATGCCGCCTTTATACATCACTTATCTTACAGATAGAAATATTAACTTGAGAAATGAATGACGAAACGATTAAAGGATCATCAAAATTACGACAAAGGTAGGAAATATTGGAGTTAACGGGTTTAGATCATGAGGATTGACCTGATCTATTCAGATTATGGGACTAAGACTTATTACGACGACAACGTTCAGAACAGTAGATCACGTCATCCCAACAGCGCTGCCATTTTTTACGCCATGCGAAAGGCTTTTGGCAAACAGGACATATCTTAGTCGGTAAATGGGGTTTCTTGTGCATGGCCGTTCCCTTCTTGAAGCATCCACTTCCTGCGTTTACTAGAGATTCCCTATTACGCTCGTACCTCGCTTTAGAGAATGACGAAGGCAATACGAACAAAGCCTAGTTCTCTATGACGTTCGTTCCTGACTTTAAGGAGTGACTGCGTAGTGATTTGTGACTACTCCCGACTCCGTCATCCTCGAGAAGGAGGAACGACTGAGTCGGGGATCTGCTTCATCTAGCTCTGTTTCTATTTCTGCGCAGATAAATTTAGCAAGAACCAAAGTAACAACCTAAGCGACAACCTTGTACTGCTTCTCCATCTCACTCACACCTAAGCCAGAGTGTTTTGTCACTTTAAGCTGAACGGGCACTCGCTCTTTCAGTGCTTCAACGTGGCTAATGACACCGATCATCTTGCCTGATGCATTCAAGTTATCTAACGCGTTAAGGGCAATGTCCAATGTGTCACTATCCAACGTGCCGAAACCTTCATCTAAGAACAGAGAATCAATACTGGTTTTGTAGCTCACAAGATCAGATAGCGCTAATGCCAACGCCAAGCTCACCAAGAAGCTTTCGCCACCTGATAAAGTCTTTGTATCACGCATCACATCGCCCTGCCATGTGTCGAGCACTTGCAGTTCTAAACCATCGTCGGCTTTACGTTTAAGCTCGTAACGACCATGCAAACGTTGTAGCTGCTTGTTCGCAAGGTACACCAAGTTTTCCAATGTTAAACCTTGGGCAAACTTACGGAACTTGTCGCCGTTCTTAGAGCCAATAAGTGAGTTCAAACGAGAGATATCATCAAACTCGACTTGTTGCTCATCAATTTGCTTAAACAGATCTTGCTGATTACTGCGGTTCTGGCTATCCGTTTCAAGATTGGCAGAAATTGCGCCGATCTTGGTTGCATGGCTTTGTTGTGCGTTTTGACACTCAGTCGTCGCTTCTTCAACTTGCTGTTGGTTTTGCTCTTGCCATGCTTTCGCATTTTCGTGATTTAGTAGATCCACTTGTGTCGCTTTGGCGGCGTTCAACCTAGCTTGCGCACTGACAATCGCTTCGTCTAAAGACTTCTTCAGGCTTTGAAGTTGAGTTCTAACCTCTTCATCTAACAACGCTGCTTCAAAATTAGCCTCATCTTCGAACGGGCTAGTTTTCAGCGCTTCTAACCAAGCATTCGACGCTTGTGTGTAGCTCGATTGCTTACTGACTAACTCGTCCGAGAAACCAGTGTGTTTGGTTTGCTCGGTTCGATGTTCAAGTTCGCTGCGGTTAAGCACTAACTGCGCGGCATCAAATGCATTTACTGCTTCAGTGACTCTTTGCTTCATCGCATTGCTGGTGGCTTGAATGTCTTTGTCACCAAACAACTCTGTTCTTTCAGCCGTTACACGAGTGAGTTCTGACACTAAAGACTCACTCTGTTGCGTCAGTGTCGCGAGCTCTTTCTCAACACTGCTTAGCTTGTCGTCTAACGTTTTCAATTCGGCATTTTGAGTAATCAGTTGCTTCTCAATATCGGCCTGTTGCTGTTTGGTTTGCTGCCATGTGCTTGATGCTTGCGATTTCGCAGTAAACCAATCATCGATATGCTCAAGTTCAGGTGCTTCGATAGAAGTTTGAACAATGCTCTCTTTCAAAGCGTTCCATTGCTGGCCTTTCGCTTGAGCTATTTGAGTCACTTGCTCGTTTGCGACTTGGTTTTGCTTATTCAAATCAGCTAAGCGTTGCTCGGCCAACTCGAGATTAGACTGCGCCTTGTCAGCCATAACACTTACAGACAGGCGTTGTTTCTCAGCTTCAGCGTAATGCGCTTTAGCATCACCCAACGCTTTGAGTTGCTGCGCGCTCTGACTTAGTTGAAGTTCACACTGCTGAGCAAAGGTCGCGACTGTAGCTTCATTGCCTAAATCGTTAATCGTTAGCAGTGCCAGTTCAGGAGCCGTGCCAACGAAATCCGATAAGCTCTGTTGAAGCTTGCCGACAACGCCTTGCCAATTCAATTGAGCCTGCTGAATATCCGCTTGCGCACGTTGAATATCATCGTTCAACGCTGCAATCACAAGGGTAAGAGAATCTAACTGCTGACGATGCTCTTGGCCTTCTTTTTTGATAGCCGTTAGCTCTAGGTTTTCTCTATCCTTTTGAGCAACCAAATTTGCAATATCTTGAGACTGTTCAATCGCATGGTCTGTTGAACCACACAGTGGGCATTCAGACCCAGATTCTAGAGCTGCACGATATTTTGCTAATTCACCTTCTTGATCAATCAATCGCGTTAATCGCTCAAGCGAAGTCTCTTTCTCTTTATATCGCTCCACCAACACTTCACGCTCTTTCGAAAGCTTGTCGACCAACTGGGTGTTGGTTTGATGTGCCTGTGTTTTCACGTGCAGCTGTTGTTGGGCATTTAGAAAACCACGATTGATCTCGAGTAATGAGTGCGTATTGCGATTCCAAAACTCCAACAGATCTTTTTGCGAATTCAACACTTGCTCGCTAGTGTTGCCTTGCAAGGCTTCCCACTGTTGCTTTGCACTACTCTCGAGAACAACCAATTCAGCTAAAGTTTTATCTTGCGTTGCTTTAGCATCTTGCGCGGATTTGATGATCGTTTGCTGTGCATCAACTGCAGACAAAGCTTGCTTCGCTGAATTCAACTGCTCTGAATGCTGGCGCTCTAGAGTACGAACTTGCTCGACCTTTGCTTGCCACTGACCTAGGTATTTTTCCAGATGTTGGTCAGCTTGATGCGTATTTAGGTACTCAGTGCTGAGTTTATCTTGTTGCTTCAGTGCATCTGTTTTTTGGACTAAAACAATCTGTTGATTACGCTGCTGCGTATGTTGCTCGTTAAGCGTATTCGCTGCACTAACGGCCGCAGTTTGCTTATCTTTGAGTACGGCAATTTGGTTATCTAACGGGCGAACCTGCTCGATGATCTTCTCTTGATCCTGCTGTTCGGCTTTTACCTGTTCGACAATCGCACTGCTTTGAGTCAGTTTAGTTTGCGCGTCTTGCATTTCTGCATCACGAACGGCAAGTAACTTGGTGCTGTTATCTAGGTGAGCTTGAGTAGTGTTCACCTCTTGTTCGCAACGCTTTAAATCTTTGTGTACTGGACGCAGCTTTTCAGCCGGTTCACTGTTTGCCAAGCGCTCTAGTGACGGTTGGTTACGGTCTAGTTCATCTTGAGCGGTTTTCAGATCGAGCTCACTGGCCGCAATAGTTTGCTCAGCTTTGGTCACGTCTTTCCACCAGCTAAGATGCACTTGCCACTCTTTTAATTGCTCGGCTAAACGCTTCTGCTCTACTTCTAGCGTTTCACGCTCTGCGGTCAGCTCTTTGATTTGCTCTTCAGACAGTAAGCTCACACCTTCAGCTTTCGCTTTAAGTTGATTAAGCGACTCTTCACTCGACTTAAAATGATCGTAGATACGCTCTGAAATCAGGCTATAAACTTCTGTTCCCGTCAGCTCTTCAAGTAGCTCTGCACGGTCGTTAGCATTGGCATTTAAGAACGCCGCAAACTCACCCTGAGACAACATGATGGATTTAGTGAAGCGTGAGAAATCGAGCCCTGTAACCTGCTCCACCAACTTGGTTTTCTTGGTCAACATGGTCTCTAAGACTTTGTCGGTGTCCGCATCGGCAAACTCGCACGTTGGCGTTTGCAATGCGCCATCGTGTTTTCCACGCGCTCGCTTTTGGTGGAAATTAGATCGGTACGTTTTACCTTGAACTTCAAATTCCAGTTCAGCAAAACACTCACCCGTGCCACGCGTCATTAATTCGTTGTTGCCTTTAGCTATGCTCTTTAAACGCGGTGTGCGGTGGAACAATGCCAAACAAATCGCATCAAGAATGGTGGTTTTACCCGCCCCTGTTGGGCCAGTAATCGCAAACAGACCATTTTCTGCAAACGGTGATTGGGTGAAATCGAGCTTCCAACGTCCTTTCAAAGAGTTCAGGTTTTCAAATTCTAGGCTTAAAATCTTCATACTGGTTACTCTTCTACTTTGTTTGGCGCTTGAGCGCTCTCAGACACTTCAACCATCACTTGTTTAAACTTCACCGTCATGCGCTCTAAACGCGCTTTTTCAGAATCCGTTTCAAACTCTTCTAAGGCAATACGCTTGCTAAACACGTCCATCGGGCTCAGTTCAGATAAGGTTTCTGCCGACTCTTGCTCTAATGCTTGATTACGACGCTCTCTTGCACGGCGCAGTTGAAGTACTTCTACGTTCAAGCCTTCGGTCAATGCACGCATACGTTCTTGGAGATCTGAAAGGTAATCTTGCGCTTGCACTTCGATCGATAACCACACGCTTTGTTCGCTATCTAAACCTATGTATTGGTTCAGCTGAGATTCGATCTCGCTCAAGTCGCCTTTGATTTCAGCTAGAGGTTGGAATGTGGGAACAGGCAATTGAGAAATGGTGCGCTCACCTTCAACAAACTCAACAACACACACTTGTTTCTGAGACTTAAGTTCATCAAAACTTAGTGGGATTGGAGAGCCTGAATAACGAATGTATTCACGCTTTGCCACCACTTGTGGGCGATGGATATGACCAAGTGCGATATAGTCTGCGTCTGGGAAGCCATCAGCGGCGAAACCATCAAGGTTGCCGACATAGATATCACGCACAGAATCCGATTGTTGGACACCCATCGCCGTTAAATGACCGGTAGCGATAATCGGCATGTGCTCGCTGTTTACAAACGTCGCGCGCTTAGCAACCGCCGCATCATAAACACTTTGATAATGCTGTTTGATTGCATCGCCGAGTTGCTTCTGACGCTCAACGCCAGTGACACCCGCCTGGCTCATCAACACATCGCGAGGGCGAATAAAAGGAATGGCACAAACCAGCGCTTCTACATCGCCGTTCTTACCTTTTAGCTCGACAACCTGAGTCGCATAATCTTCATTGGTATTAGGAATCACGTCTGCGCCCATGTATTTGAGCAGCTGTTGTGTCTCTTTAAGCACAGAGACTGAATCGTGATTTCCACCTAATAACACCAATTGGCAACCGATCTTGTTCGAATCGACCACAAACTTGTTATACATCTCACGAGCGTAACTCGGCGGTGTACTGGTATCGAAAATGTCGCCAGCAACAATGATCGCGTCGATGTCGTGCTCTGTAACTTGCTCAAGTAACCATTGTAAAAACCGTTCATGTTCATTCTTGCGGCTTTTATTGTAGAAGTTTTGGCCAAGGTGCCAATCGGACGTGTGAAGAATCTTCATTGCTGCTCACTGGAAGTCTGTAATACCTTTAATCTACCAAAATAGTCGAGATAATTCCCTTTTATAAGCTTGTGAAAACCAACTAATTTCAGGCTTTGGACCAACTCCGCCCATAGCGTGACCAATCGTTATTTTTGACATAAAAAAACCGCTCAACGTTAGAGCGGTTTTAGGTGTCCATAGCTTTAGCTTTAAGCTATTTCACAGAGGTCGTCAAAAATTGTACGAAGCGCCCAGAGTTACTGTGCTAAACGCTACATCACGGCTTGCCAGTCTATTACCATTCGGGCCGAAGAATTCGATATTTACTGCATCTGCTTGTGAGATTAAACGTAAGGTTAGGCTTTCTACTGGCGTGTATTCAACACCTATACCAAAATGGAAGCCTAATTACGCGCAGCTAGACAATCAAAGATATTGCAATAGATGCCATGATCACGCCAACGACAAATTCCAACACCTTCCACGCTCTCGGGTTCTTAAACATTGGAGCCAAGAAGCGAGCGCCATATCCAAGTGAAAAGAAGAACACGAATGACGCCGATACCGCCCCAGCGCCAAACAACATTTGATCCGGTTGATATTGAGTTGAGATAGACCCCAGCAATACCACAGTATCCAAATACACATGCGGGTTAAGCCAAGTGAACGCCAAACACATCGCAATCGCTTTGGTTAATGAGTCTTTAGTTTCTGCCGTGGCTTCTAAGGCGTGGTTTTCGGTAAATGCTGATCGGAAGCTTAAGAATGAATAGACACCCAAAAAGATAGCGCCACCATAACGGGCGAACTGCTCAATTTGTGGGAACTGTTTAACGATTGCGCCAAAGCCCGTCACGCCAAAGCTAATCAGTAAGGCGTCAGAAATGGCACATACAGCACAAACTGCCAATACGTGTTGGTTCTTAAGCCCTTGCTTTAAAACAAACGCATTTTGAGAGCCAATCGCAAGAATCAGCGAAAGGCCAAGGGAGAAACCTGCAAAGTAAGTCGACATCTAAGGTTAGCCTCTTAACGCAACTCAATACGCATAAACTGGCTGTGCGGATCCAACACATAATCAGCAAAGGGTTCACAGTATCCAAAGCCAAACTTTTCATACAGGTTACGCGCAGCCTTAAAGTAGTCTTCTGAGCCGGTCTCTAAACTGATTGTTTGATACTGGCGGGCGGTTGCTGTATCCAATACGTGCTGTAAAAGTTGGCTCGCAACACCTGACTTTCGAGCAAACTGTGAGGTCCTCATTGATTTGAGTTCAGCGTGTTGGGTATTCAGCTCTTTAATGGCGACACACCCAAGCAGTTGGCTGTCTTTCCAAGCACTGAAAAAGGTAATTTCTGGTGACTTGAGCCCATCTAGATCCAGTGCATGGACGCTTTCGGCTGGCGAAGTTGCGTACATATCAGCAAGATGCTCTTCAAGCAGTTCAACGACTTCCCCACCCGACAAGTCATCCACCTTAATTTCTATTGAAGCACTGCTTTCCAATGCTGTTCTATTTTCCATTGAACCCTGTGCATTTATTGCTGATGTCATTGTTACAACTCTCCTTGTTTAGTTCGCTTATTTAGCTTGAGTGATTTGGTTTTTATCAACAGCCCACTTTCCTTAATTGTTTCCTTTTCAAGAACTCGGTTTGAATCAGTAAAATTACTGATTAATCATAAAATTATAAATGTCACACTGGGTTTACCTAGATACCATATTTTTCCTATCTCGTCTCGTGATAAAAGCGTTCCGCAAAGCCCGTATGGTCGCTGCATTGAGGGAGCAACACCTGTGTTAGTTAACGAATAAGTAGTCAGGGCAAAGTGAATAGCGATGACACGCGTACTGATGTTGTTGGCAGCTTAAACATCCCTTTAAACGGTCTCATTTAAAACGACCATAAGTTAGAAAATAAAACGCTTTCATTGATCGAATATTTGATTGCGATTTTCCAATTTCGGTATATGATGCGCCACCCTAATTTTTCAGCTTATGCTGCAGGCAAATATGTCCGCCAACGCACTCTATACCGACCTATCCGGTTACTATGATTTAATGTGTGTAGATATTGACTACCAAGCGCAAAGTAACTGCGTACGTAGACTCCATCAAATCTTTGGAAATGAAGGAAAAACACACCTCGACTTAGCTTGTGGCACTGGCCCACACGTTCGTCATTTTATTGATTTCGGTTACCAAAGCGGTGGCCTAGATCTTAACAAGCCGATGTTAGATATCGCAGAAGTTCGCTGCCCGGAAGCCAAGTTCTCAGTACAAAACATGAGTAACTTTGAGGTCACGGAACCACTCGATCTTATCACTTGCTTCCTGTATTCCATCCATTACAACGATGGCCTTGAAAAGCTTAAAGAGTGTATTGAAAGTGTGCATCGTGCGTTAAAGCCAGAAGGTATTTTCTGTTTTAACGTGGTTGATAAAGACAAGATCAGCAACGACCTGTTTGTTAGACACACAACAAACCAAGACAAAGACGATTTCACGTTCCGTTCTGGTTGGTATTACTCTGGTCAGGGTGATAAGCAAGCGCTAAAGCTTAGCATCGAAAAGACGACTGCTGGTGAAACTCAAATGTGGAATGATGAACACCCAATGGTGGCATTCTCGTTTAAAGAGTTAATCGAGATATTGAAGCCCTACTTCGAGGTTAATATCTTCGAGCACGATTACGACAAGCTGATTCCTTGGGATACTCAGTCCGGTAATGCGCTGATCACATGTGTCAAAATCTAGATTAATAGATAAACGGCAAATTAAACCAAATCTATAGATCAAAAAAGAACCCACACTCGCCATTCTCCTTTTAGAGCATCAGCCAGTGTGGGTTCTTTTGTATCAAGCTATCAGTTACTGAACTCTAAATTAGAAGTCCGCTGTCATACCTACGTAGTAAGTACGTGGCTCTTCAACATAGCCCATGCTCTCTAGCTCTTGTGATACAGCTTCGTCAGTTAAGTTCGTGATACCTGCACGTAGTCGTACTGAAGCATTCACGTTGTAGACAGCACCTAGGTTCAGCGTTGTGTAAGCGTCTTGAGTTAGATCGCTTTCGATCTGACGTTCACCACGGTAACGCGCACTCACGAAGGTACTTAGATCGTAAGTTGGGCTCCAGTTCAGTTTAACTAAACCCGAATGCTTGTAACGATCAAGTAATTCGTCACCAGTAGACTTATCTTCAGTGTCTAAGAATGTGTAATTACCAGACACACCCCATTCATCAGTAATTTGGAATTGGCCTGTAAGCTCAGCACCTTGAACTACAGCCTCTGATACGTTTGTATAAGTACGCTTACCATTCACATAGCCAGTTGAGCTTGAACTATCAGCGCAACCTTTACCCGATTCAAACACTCCGCCGTTCTCACAATAGGTTTCATCACGATCAATTAGGTCGTTGATTTCATTTCGGAATAAGGCACCTTCAACATTCCAACGAGGTTGGCTATAAATCGCAGCGATCTCATAGTTCAAGCTGGTTTCGGGCTTAAGATCTTCATTACCATGTAAATCACATACGCCTTTACAGCTATTAACTGTGTAGTCTGTCTGATTTTGAGTCAATGTTGGTGCTTTAAATGCTTTACCCACACCACCCTTGATGATCAGGTCATTCGTTGTTTGATGAACCAAGTACACACGTGGGCTGAACTCTTCACCGTACAGTTCATGCTTATCTAAACGACCACCAATGGTTGCCGTTAGTTGATCCGTCATTAACCATTGGTCTTGAACAAATAACGCACCTTGATAAGCTTCAGATGTACCATTGACTAAGTTTTCTTTGTTGGTTAATTCACTCAACTGGTAGTCCATACCAAACGTTACGGTGTGACTATCACCAAGATAAGTGGTCGCCGAAGCTTCAACAATTTGAGTCAGTTCTTCGATGTCACTGCTATAGTTAGTATCTGAGTCCGCAGCATCATTATCTGTCACATTTTCACGTGAATAACGTACTTGCGTGTCACCCCAGCTCCAAAAACCACTATGTGTGATCGCTTGGCTCTGACGTACAACACGTGTGTCAGACTCAATCACAGATGATACGTTTTCCGCAGATGACTCACGTTCGTCGTCACTGTAACCAAAATCGAAATCAATGGTTTGGTTGTCTGTTGCATTCCATGTCAGGCTCGCGAGTAAGCTTAATGTCTCTCTTTCTTCTAACGCAGTAATGTCTGAACGATCGTAACCAGAGCTATGCGTACCAGAATAGGGTTGCCAAGCATCACGGCTAGTTTGGTTAACAGATAGGCGAGCAAACAACTCGTCTTCAATCAACGCACCAGATGTCGTGAAGCCCATCGAATACTCTTCCCCTCCATCACCATCAAGTGGAGATGAAGTGTCCATGCTCAGTGTAGAGCTCCAATCGTTTTCTGGAGCCTTAGTGATGATGTTGATTGTACCGCCCATACCATCTGAACCGTAAAGTGCAGACATTGGGCCACGGATTATTTCAACACGTTCGATCGAATCAGCAGGAATCGTTGATAGGTCGAAGTCGTTACCACGGATGATGGCACTTGCAGAGCTTAAACGACGACCGTTCACCATGATAAGAGTGTAATCTGAATCCATACCACGAATAGAGATCATCTGACGGCCAGCACGTGTGCTATCAAAATCAGACTCAACACTCGTTGATTCGGCAACGATGTCTGCCAAGGTAATACCAGGGCTGTCTTCAATGTCTTGCGCGGTGATAACCGACATTGAAGCTGGCGCTTGTTTTAGTGCCATCTCGGTACGAGTTGCCGTAACAACCATTTGCTCATCTGTTGCTTGCGCTTCTTCTTGCGCCAACACGTTAGCTGAAAGTGAGGTACAAATAACAGCGACTGCGATCGAAAGGGGTTTACGAACCAAAAGAGGTTTGCGAATCAAAAGAGATCTCTCAGACATGATATTCATTCTTATATGTGATTGGTAATGATAATGGTTTGCATTAAACAACCAACTACCACTCTTATCAACGAAAGTTTCATACCAAAAATCGATTCTCGTTATTCACCATTCAAATAATGAAAGAGATCTATATCCAACTCGATAGGCATTCGTAATTTTCATTCACCCTGCAGATGGATTATGTATAAAGCTCTTTGAATATATTGCGAACCCAGCGACACATCGGGTCGTTATGAAAGCGCTTATGCCAGTATAAGTAGACGTCTTCTGATGGGTGGCGCAACGCTTTAGGCACGCGTTTACAAACAAGATCTCTTTGCGTAGCGGCTTGTTGAGCAAAAGGTGTCGGTAAATGAAAGATGATGTCGGTTGCTTCTGCCATATCCGGCGCGACATTAAAATTGGAAAGCTGAATTGGAATGGACAGCTGGCGCTGCTTATCAATCAAGCCAAGATCTTTAAATCGACTTTCGATCGAGAGCTTCTTATCCCCTTGCAGTGAGATTTGACCAAGTTGGCTATTCAACAAGTCATCAACCGTGATCTCTTTGTCCGCCAAAGGATGTTTTTTACTCATCAGCAAACGGTAATCGCGGCTAATCACGAACATTCGATACAAATTTTGCTCTGAACTTAACGGCTCGTGGGTCGACAACACAAAGTGCGCATCACCGGATAACAGAGGCTCAAAGTGTCGTTTAGGAATCGAGTCGATATCAACAGTCATGTTTGGCGCTTGTTGACGTATCTCCGCAACTACCTTGGGCAGCAAGTGCGCGACATTAGGCACTAAACCAAAGAAGCGAACCGTACTGTCACTGCTTTGCGGTTCGAATACATCGCCATGTACCAGCTTTTCTAAACGTGTCAGTACCGAATTGAGATCTTGCTTAATGGCTTCTGCTTTTGGCGTTAACTCATAGCCATAAGCCGCTCGCACCAATAGATCATCATTGAAAACGGTACGCAGTTTTTGCAGAGATCGGCTCACCGTAGGTTGGCTCATATCCAGCGCCAATGCCGTGTTGGAAACGTGCTTCTCTTCAAGAAGGTGTTTAAGAATAACGAGTAGATTGAGGTCGACTTGAGCAAGATTCATTATGCAAATATTAACAATATATAAAATTCAATGTGCGCATAGTGCTATTTCTTAACATGTAATACAATTGATAATCACTCCTATTTTGATCTAGAGCAATATGCAGAGCAGAGTTTAAGGTTAAGTGGGTTTTAAAGCTCTAAGTCAGAACTGTTTAAACATAAAAAAGAGAGGCACAATGGCCTCTCTTTGATCGTCTACTTTATATTGCTAGCGTTGAGCTATCAGACTACAGCTTTGTCCAAGCATCTTGCCAGTATTGGCTATCTGCTGGAGCGTAAGACGCGCTTGCACACCATGCCGTGTATGGCCAAGGCTTACATTCGTACAAGCCATTATCGCTGCCGACCACAATGTCACCCGCTGCGTAGTTTGTGCCCGCTTCATATGGAGGGTAATCACCTGGAGGAGGTGTTGTTCCGCCACCGTCTTTAACAGCGAACGAATCGTTTACCATCACCATTTCACCGTCAGATGCTTTACCGACTACTTCAAGTGCATATTGCCCTTCCGCTACATCGTATAAGTCGATGGTAATAGCACGGCTGTCCGTTACGTTAACCTTAGTTTGCTCAACCATAGTACCTGCACTGTTGATCACCATAGCGGTAACATCTAATGCTTCATTTGATGTCAGTGTCAGATCTAAACGCACGTTGCCGTTATCTGGCGCATATTGTGATTGAAGTCCTGAAACCGAAAGCTCTAAGTCATCGCCCGGATCTGGGTTACCACCACATGAAGAGTCTGAAACTTTTCTCCAAACGCCCCACTCACCCGTTGTTCCTGGCTCTTCGCCGCGAGTGTACCAACCTGCTCCCCACGTTGAACCGTCATGAGATACTTGGTCACCTTCAACATAAACGGTGTCGGCATCCCATGCAGCAGCACAGTTAGAACCATCAGTTACAGACACTTTACGGTCAACGGTTACGGTTTGGTTCGCGCTGTCTGTCACGCTATACACAAGTGTGTAGTTGCCGATTTCATTTACATCGACACTGCCAGTGTGTGTAATAGTGCTTGTCAGGTCGCCATCTTCAGCATCATTCGCCGTCACGCCTGCCATAGCATCAAATGCACTACCCAACACAACTGTTGTGTCAGATACGCCATTAAATACTGGCTTCTGGCTGTAAACCTCTACCGTTCTCGCTTTAGTAGTTTCGTTGTTATCGCTGTCTTGCACTCGGTAAGTTAAAACGTAAGTGCCAATAACGCTGGTTTCAACGTAACCTTCAACATCGATTGATGACGTTAGATCGCCATCTTCTTTATCTGTTGCTGTTACGCCTTCCATTGGGTCAAACGTTGTGCCGTGAAGAACACGGGTATTTTCGACACCTTTAAGAACTGGCTCACCCTCGACTGGAGGTGGCGTCACTTGACCGTGTACAAACGGGCCGTAGTCTTTAATAAACTGCTCGTTGTATTGTTGACCGTTTTTGTTAGTACCCATGTCCCAGTTGATAGACCAAGTCATTACACCACGCAGCGGTTGGCCTTGAGTCGTTAAGGTCTCGAACGCGTCGTATAAATCTTGAGGATCTTGCACAAAGCCCGTCGCTGCAGCATCGATACTTGAAGGAATACCAAACACCAGCTTGTCATGTGGAATTTTGTGGAAACCGCGCGTTCCGTTGATCAGAGAATCAGAGATGTAGTAGATGAATTCTTCTTTTAATGCATCGTTGTTTTGAGCAATCCAGCCCACACCGTCAACCCAGATACCGTCGCCACCTTGGTTGTAGAACTGTGGGTTAATCCAGTCGTAATAACCTTCTAGATTATCGATATAAGGAACGTACTTACCGCCTGTCGTTAGATACGGGAACTCAGGCGCCATAGTAATAAGGAAGTTTTTCCCTTCGGCACGGTAGTGATCTTTTACTAGCTTAAGTGCGTCAGGAATAACCGTTTGGTTGTTTGCTGCGGTTACGGCTGCTTGTTCAAGGTCGATGTCTAGGCCATCGAAACCGTAACGCTCAGTAAGGCGGATTATCTCATCAGCAAAGGCTCTTTCATCACCCGTTTCAAGTTCTACGTGTGCATCAGCACCACCCAGCGCTATCAGTACAGAACGGCCTTGCTTGTTGAGTTCGGCAATTTGGTCAATAAATTGTTCTTCTGATAACCCAACGGTTGGGTCCAGTTTAAAAGTTGGGATTCGACCATCAGCCACATCGTAAACCTTCATGAATGACACATTCACGATGTTGTACATTGGGTTCACTTCATCCAACGTCACACATGGCGCATTACCACCTTGGTAGCCGCCACCGTCACACCAGTTATGCCAATAGCCAACCACCACGCCAGAGTCTGGATTCGTCATATCTGAACCATTCGCATAAACAGCGCCAGACATAGCCGCCATGCCGACCGATACTGCTAATTGTAGAGCTTTACGTTTCAACATTAGTCCCACTTCCTTACTTAACAGCTGTGCCAATCACAACCGAACCAATTCATTGTAATCATGAATATTTATAGAGAAGTAATGGAATTTATAGGAAAAGATGACCTTTGATTTAACTTGTGATTTTAAGTCACAGATTGAATATCATAATCAATATGACTTTGACTTTTCATTCAAATTGAAATGCTAAAAACTGTTATTTTCGGTCGAATGCATTGACCATGTAAATATTTAATCAACCTTAATTCACTAAGATAATTAACCAAAAGTATAAAAAGTCACCGATAGGAAAAAATGAACTTTAAATCGGCAAAAATCACCCCAAACACGCCGTAATTACTGACCTCAGACCAGATGCCATTGCGAGTGATATCACTAAAACAGCCTGGATATAGCCATCATACATGTGCTAGCAATACACACGTATAACGGAATATAGGAGCAAGAATTTGTAGAATTTTGAATGTATACGTCGGGAGTTTTTCAGTTAACCTTCAGTGCCAGATGAATAATATGCATCCAATAGTGAAATAAAATTCACCTTATCAAGTTCATTAAGTTGATTAATTCCAGCCGCTGCTTTTCTTCCTCCGCCAGTCGCAAAACTTGAGCAAATTTCGTCTGCACCCGTTCTATTTGATAATGGCGCACGTAAGCTCACCGTGTAAGACTCGCCATCTTGGTTTTTCGTTAATACTGCTTGCGCTCGGTTTGGATCTTGATTAACGATTTCATTACCAAATACACCACTGATGCGCCTTGCCCACGTCTCACCTGGCAGTTCAAACACGCGTGCGACTTCACTTTCATAAACAGGAGCAAGGTTTGATAGCTGTTGACGATCATTTTGATAAGCAGCTCGTAGTCGATAAAACACAGAGTTTTTATCATCTAAAAGGTCAAATGGGTTCGGGTATTGATAAAGGGTTTGGTAGAGCTCAATTGGCGTGAAATGCAAATCGCTTAATGAAGAACCGTAACCATTGTAGTTAACCAAGGTACCTAGCTCTTCTAAAAACTCTGTTTGAGATTGATCGAATCCATTTTCATCCGCTAGCCGCGCGGCCACTGTTTTTAGGTTATCACCAAAAGCAGCCGCGATTGCCCAAGCCACATGCGCACCATTCAGCTTCTGGTTAATCAGCAAGCTCGTGCAGCTCTCTGGCGCGGTATCAATCAGAGTATCTAAATGATCAGAAGTTGGTACCTCACCAGTTCGATGGTGATCGCAATAAAATACATTGATGTTGGCGTCTAGCAGTGAGTGCAATGCAGATAAGTTTTTTTCCATCGACACATCTAAAACGGTAACGGAAGAAATGTCACCTTGCTTACCCGGCTCCATAATTTGAGTAACAACTTGAGAGACCAACTTAATATCACGCTTTACACCTGTAATGAGCACGCTCTCTCTTGGCTCACTGAATCGCAGCTGTAACAACGCGATTATGCCATCTGCGTCTCCGTTGAATACGTCGTAGTGCATGTTGTTCCTCTTCCTATAGATTTAACCGTTTGCCAGAAACGCGCCAATACGTTCGTTTATTCGATAGTCTGTCATTATTTTAGTTATATTTCACAGATACTTAAGTCTATTTTGGAATGCCTTATTCTCATTAGATTCAAAAGATAAACACATTAATAATATTGTATGACTTATATCACAGTAAAAGAACCTGAAAAGATTATAAAATAAGCGCCTCCCACTTAATGATAAAGAGACGAATGAACACTACCACCACTCTTGTTTATGACACTTTGAAAAGCCTTGCTGCTCACGCTCCTGAGCAACATGCCGAGATTCGCCAGCGTTTATATGAGCAGTTGAGCCTGCCATTTAACAAGCAGCTCTCGTTATACGCTAATGTGCTTGGTCCTATCAGTTCAGGTAAGTTAGCGGGATGCGACAATATTGATAAAGCGGTTGAACTGGCACTGGATGTGCTAGAAGGCCGAAATAAGTAATTCCCCTTTAAATACCTAATATAACGGCCCAGATCTTCCCCCAGATCGGGCCGTTTTTTTATTCTTGTCATTTATTTAGTTGAATTTCAGGCACAAAAAAGGCGTAGATGATCCACGCCTTTTGTTTTAGTAAGTTCTATGTCGTTTATGAAGTCTTGAACTGCGCGACCGCTTGGTCCATATCGTTCGCTTGCTCTGCTACCTTGTCCACTTCAACTAAGCAATGCTGCGCCGAAGCGTTATTGTCGTTCGAGATAGTGTTCAGCTCAGTAATTGAGTCACTCACTTGCGCCATTACTGCGCCCTGCTCTTCAATCGCTGAAGCAATACGTTCTGAATTACCTTGGATGCTTTCCATGTCGCTCAAGATAAGTTGCAAGCTCGCATCCAGCTCTTCCGAATCTTTCAGCGTTAGTTGACCTTGTTGATTACACTCGCCAATCTCTGCCATCGACGCCTGCATCTGGCTTTGAATTGCACTCACCACTGAAGTTATCTCTGTGGTCGATTGATGCGTTCTGCTTGCTAGTGCGCGTACTTCATCGGCAACTACCGCAAAGCCACGACCTTGTTCACCCGCACGTGCTGCTTCAATTGCTGCGTTCAATGCCAATAGGTTAGTTTGTTCTGCAATGCCTTGGATGATGTTTACTGCATCGCCGATCTGGTCAACATGATGGTTCAGTGAACTGATCGAATCTTGGCTGCTTGAAAGACGTTCAGACAACTGGGTGATGTTGCTGATGGTTTCAACCACCACTTCACGGCCTTTATCGGCATTCACTTTCGCTTGATGTACACCTTCAGCGGCAACCGATGTGCTTTCAGAGATCTCGCCAATGGTGAGTACCATCTCTTGAACTGACGTTGTCATTGTAGATGTGTGATTTGCTTGAACTTCAAACTGTTTGATTACTGACTCTAGCTCATCATGCATGTTCGATGTGCTTTGTGTCAGTTGCAGTGACTTAGATTGAGAGGCAGCGATAAGCCCTTCCAGTTGATCCAACAGTTGGTTGAAGTATTGGCCTAGCGTGCTGAGTTCGTCTTTACCATCTAGGTGAGAGCGAATAGACACGTCGTTTGAGTTAACGATATTACGGATAACCGAAAGCAGTGACTCAATTTTGCCAATGGTAGAACGGACGATTAACCAGCTGAACAGAATGATCGACACAAGTAGTGTGACGCAAAGGATGTTGTTGATCAGCGATAGTTTGTCCATCTCTTGCTGCGTTTGTTGGTCTAGCACCGCGGAGAACTCTTTAAATTGAGTTTCGATAGCATGAGAACCCGAGCGAGCTTGCCCAAGCAGACCTTCGTTGTGCTTCAAGCCAATCACTCGCTTTTGCTCAACCACTTGGCGAGCAGCGTCAATCAAAGCTGCTGAGCTACTCATATTTGAAGTTATAGAAAGAACACTCGGGTCAAACTCCCCCTTCTCAATTAAGTCATTGAACAGGTAAAGCTCGATTTTTTGTTCCGCACTGGCTGTCGCGCAGATGTTATCGAGCAAAACATGAAACTCGCCTAGCATACCTTTGTCACGTGTTAGCCCATAGACTTCGCTCGCTTTAACTAAGTTAACAAAGCTGGTGTGGTAGGTTTCGATGTCTTCACGTAGGTGTGTGCTGTTGGCTAAACCTAAATCACTGAGCACTGTATCTAGCTCAGATTCAGACGCTAAGAATTTTTTGTAGTTTACGTCGAACTTGTCGAGGTATTTCATATCGCTACGCAGTAAAAAATCTTTCTCGTTACGGCGAAGGTTGAGCAAACGCACTTCAAGCTCTTTGGTAATTTGTTTGGCTTCGCTCATTTGAGCGGTGGTGTCTGCAAATTGTGATGTGGTAAACAGCAGTGAAATCATGCCGAAGATGGAGAACATCCCCAACGAATAGAGCTTTTTCTTTATATTCATATACGTGGCTCGTCTTTACTAAATTAACTATGAGTATCTAATTGATCGCATCGAAGCATGGAATACAACTTGCGCGACCTGGTTATTGTTATATTTTTTGTATCAGTAATGAGCACTAAATCTAGCGACTGTTCAGCCCACCAGCAGTGACATTCTCAATGGTATTCAAACAGAGAATGAATCTTTTCACTAAAGATAAAAGCATCAATAACACAAATTGAATACATGTACATTAGTTGAATGATAAAAGTGAGAGACAGCTATTTGACGGAACATAAACAGACTGAACACCACGGCATACAAGGCATTGAATAAAAAGACTTTGACGCACATTTGGACGCATTATTTATGATGACATTTTTTTGGCTCTCCAGAAGAGCACGAGCGAAGCGCAATATTGGAGGTTTTGACTTGGTTTTTAAACAGTGAATCCGTCTATTGATGATTGTACAGTAGAGCGTAAACGGCGAAAAAAATGGACCTACTCAATTCGAGTCAGGTCCATCTTTTGATTTTCTAGTCAATCGCTTTGCAGCTAAAGAGTTAGGTGCGAATTCAAGGCTGGCTAAAACGCTTTTACCATCTTGGTTAGGCACTTCAATAACACCGCTTTCTCGTCTTCTTCGATATCTTGCGTCAGCTCATTAACCAAATTCAAGTGAAGCTGATTGTGGTGAACGTGTATCTTCTGCCCTTCATCCGTCAACGCAACCACAATCGCACGACGATCTGTTGGGTGTTCATGGCGCTCAATCAATTCAGCTTTAACCAACTTTTCTATTTGAACAGTAAGTGTACCCGTGGTAATACCCAACTTTTCAGCGAGCTCTTTCATTCTTAACGCACCATGCATACCAAGTACTTCAATGGTGTGTACTTGAGCCAGGGAATAACCCGTCTCTTTGACAACAGACTGCTCCCACGAAGACATTTTATCGTAGAACTCAGTCAGTATTTGGTTAAGTTGTTCTATATTTCGCATGGTCGTTTGAATGCACTTCAAGAGTAAGATGATTAATCTTATCAAACTTGGCGAGCATTTGTTTATATTCAGAGACGGTTTTATCACTGTTTGATTCAAGAGTAATCGCTGCTGAATAGTGATGCCCACTCACCTTCCACATATGGAAATCGGTGACCGACGCATAAGGCGTTAAGGTTTTGGTCACTGAGTCACGATAATCTTGGTCGATATTCTCATCCAGCAGGATTGGGCTGGTTTGTTTCATAAGGTTCATCGTCCACTTAGCAATCACGAATGCGCCAACCATTCCCATTGCTGCATCTAACCAGTTCCAACCGTAAAACTTACCAAATAGCAGCGCAACAATCGCAAGCAGCGAAGTTAGAGTATCCGCCAACACATGCATGTAGGCTGCGCGTAGGTTGTGATCATGATGGTGTCCGTGATGCTCGCCATGTTTATGACCATGGTCGCTGTCGTGCTCATGGCTATGTGAATGACCGTAATTCTTACTATGATTGTGGCCATGCTCGTGTCCGTGATCATGATGGTGATCGCCAAGTAAAAACATACTCACCACATTCACAGTTAAACCAATACAAGCAACGATGATCGCTTCATTGAACTGAATCGCTTGTGGGTTAAACAAACGATGTACTGATTCCACCAGCATCAACAATGCCACAATCCCCAATGCAATCGCGCTGGTGTAGCCCCCTAACACGCTGACTTTGCCAGTACCGAAAGAGAAACGTTCGCTCTCGGCATGTTTCTTCGCATAACGGTATGCAAATAAGGTGATACCAAACGCTGCGGCGTGCGTCCCCATGTGCCAACCATCGGCAAGCAATGCCATCGAGCCGTAAATAGTACCTGCAACAATTTCGACAACCATGGTAACGACGGTCAATAACAGGACATAGAACGTGCGTTTCTCACCTTGACTGTTATGTGAAGAAAAGTTGTGTTGGTGACGTGTTGGAAAACTCAAAATGGCGTCCTTAGCTTGTGTTTGTGGTTAGATGATCGTTGCAAATAAAAGCCCTTTGATTGACAAGTAATTTGACAATCAAAGTAATAATTTGAAATTTAGTTTGATTATCAAACTTTGTCAACGATGAATTTTGAAACTCTGATTTGCGGGACGAATAGTTGATGGTGAGCGCTAGTTTGTTCCAAAGATTATTGATTCAGTAAAAACGAGGCTTTCCAGGGACAAAAAAGCCCACTCGAGGTGTAATGCCGATCAGTTAAAG
>NZ_JBFRNC010000005.1:0-26287 GCF_041470825.1 Vibrio sp. 10N.261.55.A10
GGGAATCCATGTCATTCGTTGATACCGCAATCAATCATCTAACCTTTTCATAGCTTTACGGTAAACATCGCTACGTTCGCGTTTTCCGACTGCTAAGACGGTTACAATGATGACATCGTCTTCAACTTTGTAGACGAGACGGTAGCCCGATTGGCGCAGCTTAATCTTATACATGTTGTCAGCTCCAGAGAGTTTTGAAGCCGGAACATGCGGGTTATCTAAACGCTCGATTAGCTTTTTCTTAAATTGTTGTTGAAGCGTTGAGCCAAGCTTTTTCCACTCTTTGAGTGCACTCTTTTTAAAGTCGAGTTTATAGGTCATCAATATTTACCGAAATACTCTCTTCAGATTCACGCTCTTTCGCAATAGTTAGTAGTTCAAGATCTTCGAGTCTGTCCATCATCATTTCGTACGCTTCGGCTGGTACGCAATAAAATGCTGGCTCATTTCGGTTCAGTACAGCAACAGGTTCACCGTAAGCACTAGTTGCAACTTTCATAGGGTTAGCTTTCAACTCAGTAATGCTTGCAGCAACATCGGCTAAAATTCTAGTGGTCATTTAATAGGTCTCTTAAGTGGTCTTTATTTTGGTCATTTTAGCCTCAATCAAGCGGTATAACAAGTTGCTTAAGAGTGATTCGCAACACGTGGCATTTTTACTATGCGTTGGTTTATGTGTTTAAGGTATTATGCGGAGGCTAAGGTATTGGTTTGCTCACACCTTAGCAAGGCGTAAAGTGTCGATATCTTGGGATAATAGTTCTAGATATCTAATTCAGAATAGCTGCGTAAACCTTAATTTAGAGGCTCTTGAACCATGGTATTACTTATAGTTTGGTTGGCTATTTGGGTTTCTTCAGTCAAGCCACTTGCTTCTGTCGCCCGACGAACATACCGCATTAGAGTACAAAGTAGTTCGAATGGTTGGAAAAGTATTTTGTTTTCTATATTGGCTCACCTTACCTTTGTTCAACTATTTAGCTTTCCTGTAGATAGTTGGTTTTACTGGGTACTTCCAGTACTAAATGTTTTGTTTGTTATGCACATGCTCTTGCTCTTGGATTTGGTTCTAGATCGTTATAGTGTGGTTGATACTTCACGTTTTACCCATCGTTCAATTGCACCTTTTTTGGTGTCATGTAGTGCATTTATTGCAATGCTTTTCTACTCAGCTTATCTCAATGATGCAATACTAAGGGGAGTATGTATTGCTGCTCTCTCAATCGGTTTGACAGGGTTTCTAGTAACTTATAGAAATGTAAAATAGGGTCATACAGCTAACAGAGTATTTTAGGTTGATAAGAATCAACCCAACCAAACAGGGCGCCAATAACGGCGCCCTTTGTGTTAGTTGGACACGCTGTAAGTGTCGTAATTGCGAAGTAAGAAGATTGCGATACAGGCTGCGAGCATTGGCCAAGAGGCGAAGAACAGTAGGTTGTTGAACGGGTCCATGTATTTTCCAAAAGAGGAAAAGGTTGAGCCTGCATGAAGAACTAAAATGGCTCCGTAGGTGTACTTTTTCCACATGCCTACAACGAATGCGCCTAAAAATCCGAGCTGCGCGACACCCAGAGCCATCATCGCATTGTTCGAGATGTCGATGCCGTAAAAGCCAGACAGTACTTTTGTCGCGTGCTCAGGGACAAGGATCTTATCCAAGCCCCAGAATAAGAAGACGATAAAAATGCCGATTCTCAGCAGTAGTAGGCTAGTCGCCAGTTTGGTTTGAAGTGTCTTTTCCATGATATCCCTTGTGATGCATTCAATGATGCGATGATTTAAATGTTCATCAAAGGAGACCCATAGCCTTCGCGTTTTCTTTCGCAGTTTTTTAGTGCCTTATGTAACAAGGAATGTCTGATTAACCTTTGCTTATATAATATGTCATTTTTTTGATGTGGTATCATTCACGCAGTTAACTGTTAATGGATATATAACGTGAAAAAATACCTACTATTATCGCTTTCGGTTTTAATTTTGGCTGGTTGTGGAGCCCCTCGTTACACTGGGAGCGCGATTCCAGAACCTACGACTGAAGTTGATGTTGTTATCGTTAAAGACGCTGAAACACGTGAAGGGTTTTTAAATACTATGGAAACGTGGCTGCAAGATAACGATTATACATACACCGTCGTACCTGATAAGTCGAAGCACGATCTTGATAAGCTGACATTGGAGTATGAAGGCCATTGGAGCTGGGACTTAGCGTTGTTCTTAAAGCAAGCGGAGATCAATGCTTATCAGAACGGACAAAGAGTAGGTGAAGTAGAATTTAAAGTCCCATACACGGCTAACCCAAACAAATTTGGTAATGCAGCTAAGCGTATTGGTTTTATGATGGATACGGTATTTGGTAAGAAAACTGCTGAAGAAGCAACGAAAGCAGCTAATTCATCAGATTCAAAAGCGACGAACTAGTCTAATTAGTTTACTAACTTATACCTTTGTTCGCTTTCTATTTTTCTTTAAGTTCTGCTCGAATAGACGAATAGACGAATAGACGAATAGACGAATAGACGAATAGACGAAGCCGTCGCTTTAAAGCTGCGGCTTCGCATCTTTTCATATTAATTAAAACTCTTGTCTGAAGTAATTTTTGCTAAACCAGCAATCAACTTCCAAAGCGTGTAGATCGCGGCAACAAGAAGAACAACATAGCCAATAACAAAAACGGCTGTTAGAGCGCCAATGATAGTAAGCACAATCGAAACAAAGAATGTTTTGGTGATGTTGTCGTAGTGATCCGCAAAGACAGTCCCTTGAGCATCGGACTTTTTAACGATGCCCCAAATACCACCTGCAAGAAAACTAATACCAGTAAAGAAGCCTAATAGCATTAACGCATACGCGATGATGGCATGAGTTTTTGCATTTTTGTCCTTCTCTGAGAGCCCCGTATTAATTACTTCAGTATTTTCCATGTGATTGATTCCTAGGTTAATTTAATCACGCACATGATACGGTATTATCTTGTTGATGGTCACGAATTAGTTGCTTGTTGCATATGTTACATGCTGCGTTGTGATGTGTTTGGTATTGTGTAGAGTGTATGTCTCACTGGGTCTTTGTTGATAACAAAGACATTAACGAAAAGATTGATTGGAACAAAAATCACGCTGATAGCATGCTAGCGATTACGAGTAGTCATAAAACCAACCAAAACACGCGTCGATAATTTAAGTCACAAATATGGTAAAAGCCTGCCTGGGTGTAAGAGTGGGGAAACGTACCGTAAGCTAAAGTGACGCGTTGTACTAAGCATTATTCTGAACTGTATCTTCAGCGCTTATCCCATCGAACCTGTTTAAAGCTGCTCACATTTTGGTGTTGAAAAGGATGATTCCTCAACGTTATCGGACTCAAAATGCTGCTGCCTGAGTAAGCTGACAGTCAGGTTTATCGGCATCGGCTTATAAAAATAGAAGCCTTGGATATAGTCGACACCGAGCTTAGATAAGATTTTCACTTGGGATTCATACTCGACACCTTCGACGATGACTTGCATGCCTAAGGAGCGTGATAGTTGAAGCATGGACTCTAGCAAAGGGAGACCAAAGCTGGATTCGTCGGATATGTTTTTCACAAACACGCGATCGATTTTGAGAATGCTGAACGGGAACTGTCTTACGAAATCTAACCCTGCGTAGCCTGTACCAAAATCATCAATCGCAACTCTTACGCCCATATTCGATAGTTTGGTTAGGTTGTCTTTAATCTTAATCATATCGGCATCAGAACATTCACCATCCTCTGTGACCTCAAATACCACCTGCTTGAGAATGCCTGGGTTCTTCTTGTATATATGACTCACCTTGCTTGCGAAGTTGCTATTTGATAGCACATTCCGGCTTATGTTGACGCTGATGTACTTTGATTCGAACACGTCTTGATTGCTTTTCAACGTCATTAATACTTTGCGCAGCACGAAGTAGGTGAGCTCCTCAATCAACCCTAAGCTTTCAGCAAGCGGAATGAAAATAGCCGGGGAGACGTTACCTTCAATTGGGTCGTTCCATCGTAATAGTGACTCACAGCCGACGATCTCATTGGTGTTTTGGTTAACGATAGGCTGCATGTGAACATGAAGGTGTTGGTTTTTTAGCGCACTTGAAAGCGAATATTCTAAGCTGCGTTGGCTCTGCTTTTTATGCTTGATGGAAAGGAGAATTATGGTGGTAATTCCGGCCATCAAAAAGCCAAACCATAAATAGCTCAACATGAAGTGAAGATAAAACTGATACCCAATGTATGAGGTGATGGTCAATGGGTAGGTGTTCGAATGTATCCGCACCTTGGCGATTGATGAGTCAATATCGGTAGGGTGGATATCTCTTTTTATCACTTCAACTTTGGCCTGTATTCCATGGCTGCTCAGGTTTGTTTCAACAAGGTCATAGATGAAGTGTGGCGGTATCATCAGGCTCACTCCGGCATCTTCTTTGTTCGAGAAAATGAGCATGATGGACTGAACTTGCGTGATGGCCGAGTTGGAATACGACAGGGTCGTTAAATTCGGGTCGTCATTGAGCCGCTGCCTGATGGTGCTGTATAGGCGAAATGAAACGTCACCATCGGTGGTTGAACAGTAAAATCGGTTCTCTTTATTGAATACCGCTGCTTCTTTTACCCAATCGGCTTCAAAAACGTTTTGTCGAAGCTGTCTAACGATCGCGTCGCAAGACTGTTCAGGTCTAACTTCAGATAAAAAACGGTCGAACCTTGATTGGATCCCTTCTAACCTGGTTTCGACTAACCTTGATGTGTCTTCGGTTAATGTTTGGTAGTGATGCGGTGTAAAAGGAATGAGCATTGCCATGGAAAAAAAGAAAGAGATGGCAAAGTAAAATGAAGTCTTGGCAATGTTTTTGTACTTGATATCCATAGTTGGAGAAGCGTTACCGATCTATGTGAGCATTCGATTTAATTTATAAAGTTAACGATTACGTAGCAATATAAATAATTAATATTGTGAATGCAGGCACGAATTATTGATATAAATAATATGTTTTCTAGTTTTACCAGCAAAATCTTGATGTTATCTCGTTTTTTCTTGGTGGGGTTGATATGATTTTGAGCAAGTTTTAGCAGGTTAGCTATTGTTGCTTTACTACAATATGCGTCGATGAAAAGGATTTCGAATTGTTATTCAAAGAAAAACTATTGCTCTCAAATTGTGATTCAGTGAGGCAGTTAGACCGTTGTGAGTTACGAAAGAGATTTTTAATGGGAATGACGTTTGGAGATGGTGTAGTGCTGTCCCCGAACACATTGATTGATAACCCATGTTTTGATGAAGTCCTGATGCGGGCAAACCTTGTAAAATACTTAAATGAAGAAGGAGCTGGCAAACTAGTTATTAGAGGGTTTAACTTAGAGAGTAACTTTGAATTGGAGGAATATTTTGAAAATTTACCTGACAATTTCATTTTCTCAAGCTTTGAAGGGAATCCTCTTAAAGGGAGTTTAAGCAATCATCAGTTAGGTATTTTACGTAAGCGCTTGCGAGATACTCAGTTTGCACTCGACAGCATAATCTATCGTTCAGAGAGAGTCGCTTTACAGCAAGATGCTTTACAACATGAGGTATTTCGTCGTATCGACGATGACTCAGCATTGAACCATTATTTTGAGTCTGACGGTGATAGGATTCTATTTAAGAGCATGACCGACAAAGTGTATTCAAGATCAGACTGGTACAGTCAATCGGACATTTACTTCGGTAAAATTAGTTCAATAGAGTCTTTGAGGTTTAAGAGTGAGGTAATTAACCCTGCATACAACTCACTGTTTGCGACTAAGGGAGAAGGCTTTTTGTTAGACGACATAAAAATACTAAATAATGTTCCCGAGAAAATACTTGATGCAGGTGTTGTATACAAATCATTAAAAAATGAAATTGAGTTGATCCAATATCCTTACAAAGCTTTTGAAATAATTTCCACATTGGGCAGTGTAGAGTTGATGCAGCTTATAACTGATGAAGCCATGGGCTACATAGAAGACAAGCTCAAAGACAGTGCAGAGAAGACCATGACAAGACAGAACTGGTTTGGCATGTATCCAAAAATGCAAAAATATATGGGACTTGAAATAAAATGATTGAACAGTATTCAAACCCTTGGTTCAGCGTAGTCAAAGACGGTGTATTCCACTATGTCATAGAGCCAGATTCTGAAAATGGTGCTGTGGTGCTAGTAGAAACTAGTGACTCTTATATTTTTGTCTTGATACCTAGGATTGCTCACGGCAAAGAAAACCAAATTGAAGCCCCAAGAGGTTATGGGAAAGACCAACAGTCCAGCCTTGAAACTTCTATGAGGGAGCTGTTTGAAGAAGCTGGTTATTTAGTTGAGCCATCACAGGTAGAAAAACTTGGCTCTGTTAAACCTAATTCTGCCATTTTAGCTTCTGAAGTCGATATTTATTTAGCACAAGTTAGGGAAGAACAGCGCGTTAAAGAATGTGACAGCGAAGTAAATGGGATTGTGAACGTTGCCAAGTCAGATATTCGAAGGTTGATTTCTCGTGGTGAGATTACGGATGGATTTACATTGAGTGCTTTTGCATTACTTTGGAGCAAGTATCCACTATCTATTGAATCTTGAAATGGTCATTGAGGCTTAATCTTTTCCTATTACTTATGAACATCTCGTATAAACCATTATGAAAAAACTGATATCAGCACTCATAGCGGTGTGCTTCTCATTCTCTGCGTTGGCCGACGAAGGTGTTGTTGATTGCGAGAATGCGATGAATACCATCGAGATCAATCACTGTGCGGCAATTGAGTTGGAATCTGCACAAGCGGAACTGGATAAATACCTTGCAGCCAGCTTTGAGCACAATGCTTATGATGCTGAGCTGGTGGCGTCAATTAAGAAGGCTCAGGAGAGTTGGCAGGCGTACATGACAGCACATTGTGATTCTGTGTACACCCAATGGCGTGAAGGTTCTATTCGAGGGGTTATGGCGCTTTCCTGCAAGATGACGTTAACCAAGCAGCGCACGCATGAGGTGTGGGTGAATTTCTTAACCTATATGGACAGCACGCCTCCCGTTTTACCAGAGCCTTAATTAGCGCCGTAGGCAGGTTTAAAATACGTACAGGACTGTGCACCTGCTTCAACCTTTGGCGGGCGAATAAGAAAGCGATAGGGGATTGCCTTACTCTTTCGTTCTTAGTTCTTAGTCTCTAGCTTGAAGCATTACAGCTTGAAGTTTTACCTAGCAAGGATTCGATTTTGAATAATGTCAGTATCACGCTTATTCAGCTTGAAGTTGAATACAAAAACAAACAAAAGAATATAGATTCGGTCTCTGATCTTTTGCAAGCGGAGCCGTCAGTTGGCGATATTACTTTACTGCCTGAACTGTTCACGACTGGGTATATTTTTAATGAGGCTGAAGAAATTCATGAATTGGCTGAAGACTTCGCCGACAGCAGTACTATTGATTCATTAACGCAGCTTGCAGCGAAGCATCACACCTTGATTGTTGCTGGTATTGCCGAGAAAGATAGCGGCCAATATTACAACAGCGTCGTGGTTGTGGATGCTTCCGGTTTACGACACAAATATAGAAAAATCAGTCAAACCAAATTCGATAAGCAGTATTTCTCGAGAGGGGAGGAACGCCTCTCGTTTGAGCACAAAGGCTTAAAGTTTGGTGTCGCGATTTGCTTTGATATTTGGTTCCCGGAGATCATGAGAGGGTATCAGTCGGTCGACGTTATTCTTCACCCTGCCAACTTCGGTGGGCATCATAGTTTTGCCATTGCTCAAGCGAGAGCCTTGGAGGAAGGGTGTCACATGGTTACTTGTAATCGCGTCGGGCAAGATGTGGTTAATGCGTTTACCGCGACTTATTGTGGTGGAAGCCGAGCCTACTCACCCAAAGGGGAGTTAGTGACTAAACTTAACGACAAGCAATCGGTAGAAACCGTGAGTATTCAAGATCCCTCGATTGCGCCGCAATACAATGGTATTGATGTCGAAAATGAGATCCAGCAAATAACCGATCTGTTAAACCGCTAAACCGATAGACCGTTAAATCGCTAGAACAGAGACTAGCGCGGTATAAGATCGAAAAACGCAAGGTGATTAAGCCTTGTGTTTTAGTTTGGGAACGAAGTGCTCTTAAGCTTGATCGTTCATTTGATTCAGCTGCTCGACTGAATGGGCGTTTTTCATCCGCTGCGCTTGATGGATATTGACCATAAGGCGATTGAGCAGCTTTTGCAGTCGTTCAATATCCGGCAATTGTTGATTTTTGGCTTCGACTTCTAGCTCCAATGTCTGCTTAGAAAGCATGTTAAGACCTAAGTTTAGCGACATGCCTTTAATGGAGTGCAGGGTGCGACAAAGTGGCGCTAATTCATTCGCTAAATAGTATTCAATGACACGGTCAACAGACTGTTCGAACTCAATAATGGTTGAGTCGATAAGTAAACTGAACCCTTCCTTGTCATCTTTCAGTATTTGTATCACTTCTGAATGGCTGATCTCTTCTTCCGTTAACCTTAACGTTTCAATAGGCTTACGATGAAGCTCGACAATATTATCATTCTCACTCGAACCTTCGGCTGCTGTTTGTTTCGGTAATCGACTTGAGAACTGTTGTAGGGCGTCGAAGAAACTCTCTTGCTGCAAAGGCTTGGTCAGAATATGGTCGACACCCGCCTGAATAAAGTTGTCATGCGCTTCACGGAATACATCGGCCGTGTAAGCGAATATCAAGGTATCGAGTTTCAGTTTTTCACGAATGTAATTTGTTGTCTCGACCCCGTTCATTTCTGGCATATGATTGTCCATCAAGATAAGGTCATATTGAGTGGTTTTGAGGCGTTCAATCGCCAATTTCCCGTTCTCCGCATGCTCAACATGATGGCCGAGTTTTTCACAGAAGCCTTGTGCAACAATGGCATTAATACGGTTATCTTCCACCAACAGGATGCTTAACGAGTCAAAGCTGAGAGTTTCTGAATCGACTGTATGGGTCGCGATGTCTTTCGCTTTGCTTTCTTGCCATGTGATAGGCAGAGAGACTTGGAATTTTGTGCCAAGCCCGACTGCACTGGTTAATGTGATTTCTCCGTTCATGAGGTTGACTAGGTTCTTGACGATTGCGAGACCAAGCCCTGTTCCGCCATACTTTCTTGTTGTCGAAGTGTCGGCTTGTTCGAATGAATTGAATACCTGCTCGTGCTTATCTTTCGGGATACCAACCCCGGTGTCTGTTACCGTGAGGATCAATTGGTTGTTGGGGCGATTGAGGTCAGCTTGTATGGACACATGACCTTCTTTGGTGAATTTGGTCGCATTGCCGCCCAAGTTGAACATGATTTGACGTAGCCTTGCACAGTCTCCGACGAGTTGGATGTTTTTCGGTATGTTATTTTCGATCAACAGGCGAATGCCTTTTTCATCGGCTAAGGGTTTTAGAGCGCTGCATACAGGCTGCATGACTTGAACAAAATTAAAGGGTGCCACATCTAGCTCAAGCTTGTTTTCTTCGACTTTTGAGAAGTCGAGAACGTCGTTGAGTATTGTCATCAAGTGGTGACCAGAATCGAGAATGATGTTGATGTTCTCTTTTGTTTCGGGTTCTTGGGTCTGGCTTGCAATGATTTGAGATATTCCAAGAACGCCGTTCATTGGCGTTCTGATCTCGTGGCTCATGGTAGACAGAAAATCGCCCTTAGCTTTTACTGCGGCTTCAGCTTTGGTTCGTTCGGCGATTAGCTCCCGAGTTTTCGCTCTCATTTCACTGTCATTACTGATCAAATTGTCTGTCATTTTTTGAAAGCTTTGTTTGAGATGAGCGATTTCGTCTTGGGTGTTAATATTCGAACTCAATTCCAGAGTTGCAGCACCTTGATCCAAATGGCCAGCGGCAACTTGGTTAGTGGCCTCAAGTAGGGTGTGTAATCTTCGATTAATACGCTTTGACGCCCACGCAGCAACAAGGAGTGATATGAACACGGAAAACAGTGTTCCGAGGATTAATATGTAGCTGGTTTGATTGGCTGAGTTCTCCGATTTTTCGACCCTGGTAATAATAAGTTGTTGTTCAATTTCAATGAATTGAGCAATCTCTTGGCGAATCTCATCAATCAATTTTTTTCCGGTTTGCTGCTGAGTGAGGTCGATGACACTTTGTATTTCAGCTTCGCCTTTATTGACAAGGCTGCGTTGATTGATCTCTTTCTCTCCAGACTGTTTCAGCCATGTTTTATGAATATCATCGATTCTATATAGGCGTTCTACTTGAGGTGGGTTATCACTCACTTGATTCGCAAGGGTTTGGAGTTTTTGAGGCCATACATCAAGAGCTAAATGGTAGGGTTCTAAAAAAACAGGATCACCCGTGATCAAGTAACCACGTTCAGCCGTTTCTATGTCGACTGTTAAGCTGAGAAGTTCTTGAGCCCGAGCGATGGCTTTATGTGTGTGTACAACCCAATTATTGTCTTTTACAACCGTTCGGGTGTTTTCATGGACAGAAAAAGCCACGATAAGCATCAAAGCGATAGGAATCAAAAAGCTGACTAATAGCTTTTTCTGTAGGGATATATTGTCAAACCAACCCGCGATCATAAAACAGCGCTCTCCATGTCGTTGTTATTCTCTGTTAGTGTAGATGATCATTAGTCGTTAAGTGCGCAAATAGTTGCTGAGTGCGTAAATACATACTTTAGCGTGTAAGTTTCGCATATTAACGGCATTTTAGGGGCGATTAAGCGGCGTTATTATGTTTCAAAGACAAAAAAGCTAGCTCAATAAGCTAGCTTTCAACGGTGTGATGAGTGTGGCGAGTATTAAAGCGCTTTTACGCTGCTTCGTTCAACAAGAGTAGGTTCAAGTTCAACGACTTGCGGATAAGCATCTGGAGTTTGTAATCTGCTCAAAAGCGTATCCACTGCGGTTTTACCTAAACGATGTTTTGGCTGGTGGACAGTGCTTAACGCGGGTGTCATGTACTTCGACAGGTGGATGTCATCGTAGCCAATGATAGACAGATCATTCGGAATCGATGTGCCATCTTGCGCCGCAGCGTGAATCACGCCCATCGCCATCATATCGTTACTGACGAACAAGGCAGACGGCATTTCGCCACGAGTTTTCAATGTCTGATAAGAGTCAAAACCACCGTCACATTCAAAGTTGGATTCAACAATCCACTTAGGGTTGATCTCTAAATTGGCTTCTTCCATTGCTTGCTTGAAGCCTTGATAACGAGACGAAGCTTGATTACGGTGCAGTGGGCCAGTGATACAACCAATTTGAGAATGACCTTTATCTATCAAGTGCTTAGTTGCCATGTAGCCACCTTGGTGCGAGTTGTCTTGGATCTTATCGCTCGCAAACAACATAGGGCCCCAATCCATGACTACAACAGGCAGTTCTGGGTAGCGCTCGAATACATCGATATGTTCGCCTTCAAGGGTAGAACACATTAGCATCAGGCCATCGACTCGCTTTTGCAGCAAGGTATCGATAGAGGATTTCATGCGTTCGCTATCGCCTTCGGTGTTACACAAGATAAGGTTGTAGCCTTTTTCGTAGCAACGACGTTCCACACCTTTTACCACTTCGCCAAAGAATGGGTTGGTGGATGTGGTCACTAGCATTCCCAAGGTTTTGGTTTGCTTCATTTTCAAGCTGCGAGCCAATGCAGAAGGCGCATAGTTGAGTTCTTTAGCCGCACTGTTAACACGCTCAGCAATCTCTTCACTGACAAAGCGCGATTTGTTGATCACGTGGCTCACGGTAGAAGTCGAAACCTTTGCGAGCCGTGCGATGTCTTTCATTGTTGCCATAAAAAATCCTTGTGGGAATAACCTTCCACGTTGGGCGATATTCTGCCTGAAAACAGGGGCTTATTCTTGTTATTTGTTGTTACCGAATTTGAAGGCTAACATCCGTTAACCACGGTTTAGCTCAGAAGTTAGGCCTTCAAATAGGTATCAAACTAAGCAGACAGTTGCTCTGCCAAAAACGCATCGGTTTCAGCACGGCTTGGAATCGACGTTTGAGCACCAAAGCGTGTCACAGAGATAGCAGCTGCAGCATGAGCAAATTTAATCGCACGCTCAAGTGGCATATCTTCAAGCAAGCCTGTCACCAACGCGCCGTTAAAGGTGTCACCTGCGGCAGTTGTATCTGTCGCTTCAACTCGGAAGCCCGCGATTAACTCACCTTCACCGTTTTTACTTACCCAAACACCTTTAGCGCCAAGCGTGATCATTACCGTCTCGATGCCTTTAGCATGCAGAGCCAAAGCCGCCTGATGAGCAGATGCGCTGTCGGTTACTGTCACGCCTGTCAGCACTTCTGCTTCCGTTTCGTTTGGTGTAATCACATCAACACAAGCTAGTAAGGTATCCGATAGTGGGCGAGCAGGGGCCGGGTTTAGAATCACGCGAGTTCCGCTCTCTTTTGCGGTTTTCGCTGCGTACTCAATACCTTCAATTGGCGTTTCAAGTTGAGTTAGCAGGTATTTGGCTCCGCGAATCTTCTCTAGATGTGGTTCGATTTGGTCGCAAGTCAGCTTGTCATTAGCTTCTGCAGAAAGACAGATGCTGTTTTCACCCGTTGCGGATACTTGGATCATCGCGATGCCAGTTGGCGTGTTGTCTGCCACGATAACACCGTCGATGTTGATGCCGTCTTTAGCGAAGTCTTGACGAATGTTGATGCCGAATGGGTCGTCACCGACACAGGCGATGAAGCCGATATCTGCGTTTAATCGCGCAGCAGCGACTGCTTGGTTTGCGCCTTTACCGCCAGGGATGACCTGATAGTTACCGCCAATCAAGGTTTCACCCGGGCGAGGGAACGAAGGAACTTGCAGTACGTGGTCAGCGTTAACGCTACCTAAAACAATCAGTTGAGTCATGATACGAGCCTTATGATATATCGTATTTGAAAATGCATGGGTCTTTCTCATGGTGTTAAGTGCGCTCTCTTTTGTGAGCGGAATGAGAAACAGCGATGCACTGTCGGGGTTTGCTTTTGTTTGAGTCAGCGAGCCAATCAAAGCAGGGAGATAGGGAACTCCCTGCTTTATATCGCGTTACCTAGTAACGATTACTTAGCGATGATTTTTAGAGGTACTGGTACGTACTCGTCTACTGTTTCGCCTTTCAGTACTTTGTCTGCCATTTCGATACCTAGAGAACCGATTAGGTCAGGTTGTTGTGCAACTGTAGCGCCTAGTAGGCCGCGGTTAACAGCAGCGATGCCGTCGTCTGTGCCATCAAAGCCAACGATCATCACTTCTTTACCTGACGCTTGAACTGCGCGAAGTGCACCTAGTGCCATTTCATCGTTTTGAGCAAATACTGCTTGTACATCTGGGTTAGCAGCAAGCAAGTTTTCCATTACGTTCAGACCTTTAGTACGGTCGAAATCAGCAGGTTGGCTTGCAAGAAGCTCAAGGTCGCTGCCGTTTACTGCATTCATGAAGCCTTCACCACGTTCACGAGCTGCAGAAGTACCAGCAATACCTTCAAGTTGGATTACTTTCGCTTTTTCGCCCACTTTTTCCATGATGAAGTGACCTGCCATTTCACCACCGATTACGTTATCAGAAGCGATGTGGCTTACTACGTCACCACGGCTTGCACCACGGTCTAGTGTTAGTACTGGGATGTTTGAACGGTTAGCCATGCGAATTGCGTTAGACACGGCGTCTGAATCTGTTGGGTTGATCAGGATTGCCTTAACACCACGAATGGTTAGATCTTCAATGTTCGACAGCTCTTTGCTTGGGTCGTTTTGAGAATCCAGAACGATAAGCTTGTAGCCTAGCTCTTCAGCTTTCGCTTCTGCGCCATCTTTCATTGTTACAAAGAATGGGTTGTTCAATGTAGACAGAACGATTGCCATTGTATCTTGCGCCTGTGCAGACACAGATACTGTTGTAGAAAGAAGAGCAGCAGAAATAAGAGTCGCTAATTTTTTCATGGTGTAAGTCCTTTGTGTAGGGGGAGCTAAGAGGTGAGTCCTAGCTCGTTGTTACATTATTTATAGATTCTAATATTTTAAGGTAAAACAGGGTGTTACTTGTATTAACCTAGAGTGTGAATAGGTTTTATTTGTTTTTGTTGTCGACCAATACTGCCAGAAGAATAACCACTGCTTTTGCAATCATCTGGTAGTAAGAAGATACGTCTAGTAGGTTTAGGGCGTTGTTTAGGAAGCCGATAATCAGAGCACCAATCAATGTGCCCATGATACGGCCACGACCGCCAGCTAAGCTTGTCCCGCCAAGAACTACGGCTGCGATAGCGTCTAGCTCATAACCCATACCTGCGGTTGGTTGAGCAGATGACAAACGCGATGCCACGATGATGCCTGCCACTGCAGCTAGCAGACCACAGATTGCGTAAACACCGATTTTTACTTTGTCTACGTCGATGCCTGATAGGCGAGTTGCTGATTCGTTGCCACCCAGTGCGTAAACGTAGCGACCAAAGCGTGTGTGGTTAAGTAGGTACCATACTGCTGCGAATACCACGACCATGATCCATACTGGAACCGGTACACCCATTGCGTAGCCAGTACCGAACCAAGCGAATGCGTCTGCTGTGTCTGTGAAGCCTGTTGAAATAGGACGACCATCTGTGTAAACCATGGTTACGCCGCGAAGTAGTGTCATGGTGACAAGCGTTGCGATGAAGGCTTGAACCTTACCCTTAGCGATAATCACACCACTAATCGCACCTAATGCTGCACCTGCTACAAGAGCGGTTGGTACTGCGATCATCACAGGGATTTCCATGCCAATCATGCTGGCTGCGAACGCACCACAAAGCGCCAGTACAGAACCAACACTCAAGTCGATACCCGCGGTTAAGATAACCAGCGTCATACCTACAGCGATAATTGCGTTAACCGAGGTTTGGCGCAGAATGTTTAGGATGTTGTCGACAGTAAAGAAGTTCGGGTTTAAGAAAGAAACGACAACAATCAGGAAGAGCAAAGCAATCAATGACTTTTGATCAATCAGCCACTCTTTGCTGATTAACGGTTTTTTCTTTGGAGCTTCAGTTGTTTTGCTCATGGTTTTAGTACTCATGCTGCGTCCTCGTTGATCTTTTTACCGACCGCACACGCCAGTAATAATTCTTGGTTTGCTTCTTTAGCATCAAATTCACCGCTTACACGGCCTTCATGCATCACCATGATGCGGTCACTCATTCCTAACACTTCTGGCATTTCAGATGAGACTAAAATGATGCTCATGCCGTCGGCTTTAAATTTATTAATGAGTTGGTAAATCTCTTTCTTAGCACCGACATCGACACCGCGCGTTGGCTCGTCGAGAATCAGTACTTTTGGTTTGGTCATCAAGCCCTTAGCGATAGCCACTTTCTGTTGGTTACCACCAGAAAGGTTGCCAATAATCTGTTCGCGCGTCGGGGTTTTGATGTTGAATAGCTTGATGAAGTCATCTACTGCAATCACTTCGTCTTTATGTTGGATTTGACCGCTCTTTGTTAGTAGGTCAAGTGAACATAACGACATGTTTTCTTTAACAGAAAGCCCTAGAACTAAGCCATCGCCTTTACGGTCTTCAGAGATGTAAGCAATGCCATTGGCCAAGCCGTCTTTCGGGCTTACAGGGTTGATGGTTTTATTTTCTAGGTTGATGACGCCGCGTTCACTTGGAAGGGCACCGTAAATCACTTTCATCAGTTCAGTTCGGCCAGCACCCATTAGGCCAGATACACCCAGGATTTCACCGCGTTTTAGCGTAAAGCTCACATCGTGAACACCAGAACCCGTCAGGCCAATCACTTCAAGACAAGTTTCACCATGGCTCTGGCCGATACGTGGATATTGTTCGTCTAACTTACGACCAACCATCATTTCGATTAGGCCATCTTCGTCGGTGTCTTTTACTTCACACTGACCAATGAACTTACCGTCACGCAGCACGGTGATGTCATCACAAATCTCGAAGATCTCTTTCAAACGGTGAGAGATGTAAACAATGCCACAGCCTTCATCGCGCAATTCGTTAATCACCTTAAACAGAGATTCAGTTTCGGTATCGGTTAGCGCATCGGTTGGTTCATCCATGATGATGACTTTAGATTCAAACGATAGGGCTTTCGCAATCTCTACCATTTGCTGCTCACCAAGGCTCAACTGACCTAGAGGCGTTTTCGAGCTGTGTTTCACGTTAAGGCGTTTAAGTAGCTTGTCTGCTTCTTGGTACATCTCGTTCCACAAGATACGACCCATGGTGCCCGTGATTTCACGACCTAAGAAGATGTTCTCGGCGATGGTCAATTCAGGGATTAGATTCAGCTCTTGGTGAATGATGCTAATGCCTGCTTGTTGAGAATCACGTGGCCCTTTAAATGCAGCAGGTTTTCCTTGGTAGGCGATAGTGCCGCCGTCCAAGTGATAAATACCTGTTAGCACTTTCATGAGCGTTGATTTACCTGCACCGTTTTCACCCATTAACGCCATTACGCGTCCTGGATAAACGTTGAGGCTTGCCTTATCCAGTGCTTTAACACCAGGGAAGGCTTTCTCAATTGAGCTAAGTTCTAAAATGGCTTGAGTCATGTCGGTTCCTTTACTCGGGGCCAGTTGTATTTGATTATTCTGTCTATGTATTGTTTTGGTTCAGTGATAACACTGAGCTGTCGTTGCGTTTTGCTTGAGCTAAAAGGTTACGCCAGTTTGGAAAATAACATTTGCGTATGGTGTGCATTCACCAGTGCGAATCACCGCGCGGCTTTCATGCGTTCGCTGCTTGAATTCTTCATGAGTGATGTAAGTAATCGAAAGCGATTTGCCACAACGTGCTTCTTCTGTCTTGATTAAATCAATCAGCGCTGCGTGGTTCTCTGGGCTTACTTTCGCAAACTCTTCTGCAATCACAACGCCTTCGATTTGAGATTCATCCAGCATGGTTTTTACCGTTTGCTGAAAGCTTGGGACACCGTGAGTCAAAGCAAGATCAATACGAGTTACGTGGTCTGGAATCGGCAGGCCCGCGTCACAAATCGTGATTTCATCTGTGTGGCCAAGAGTCGCCACTAGGTAAGAGAGTTCAGAGTTTATTAAAGTACTTTTTTTCATATCACGACCTATCGAAAAATAACGCTTGATGGGTTGAGAACAACTCAAGAAAAGCCATCGAAACGTTTCGATAGTGATAATAGTGTCTGATTTATCATTTGCACGTTTGATTGTTTTAGAGTGTGATAATGATCATCGAAACGTTTCGATGGGGCGTTTTTTGGTGATCTTAGTCACCGCCATTGATTGCATAAATCCTTTTACGTGGGTTCAATCGATAGCGCATATCCGAACTTACTAATGGTAATGATCTGGACGTTGGATGCTCTTAATCGCGCGAACACATTGCGTAGGTTATAGACTACGTTTGCAAGAACATGTGGTGACGAGAGTTGTCCGTCCCAACACACATCAACAATATGCTCTCTTGAAATCGGTCTTCCCACATTTTCCAATAACAAGCAGAGCACTGCTAATAGGCGAGGGCGCAAAGTGATTTTGTTTCCTTGCTGGTTGGTAATCGTTCGAGCGTCGATATCAATGATTAAGCCGTTGAAGTCTATTGTGTGGTTCATCGTGTTTTCTGTTCGTCTTATTCTAAATTGTGGAGATTGAGCAAATTGGCCTGCTGTTGGAGCGGGTAATTATTTAAGTGTGCTAATGGTCGAAGTGGGCGGGTTAACTGACACGATCAGTGAGCCTATTACTTTTAAAGCCGAAGACAATACTTACCGATTAATTGCTGGTTACAAATTTAACCGCATTGTTTCGGTTGAAGCTCAATACACAGATTTTGGTGATATCGCCCTGAAAACGAAATCTGGTAATAAGGTTTTCACTTGGACACCTCAAATCTTTTCGGTAACGGCGAACCTCGGTTACACGTTTGATAATGGCATTCGTCCATTTGGCACTATCGGTCTGTCGACTATTGATCTAGACATGAAGCTTGCTGATGGCTCTCGCCCTTCAGGAGATGGTTTTGATGATTCGGGAGATGGCATCCGTATGGGTGTTGGTGTTGGATATACGCCACCTACAATGTCTTCGTTGAGCTTTCGCTTAGCGTACGAAGCCGATGCTTTTGATATCGAAGATTACGAAAACGGACACAAGACAGAAGATACTGTTGTTCTGGATTCTTTCTACTTAGGCGCAATGTACACATTCTAAGTTTCATACTTTGCTAAACGGTAAATCGGTTTCTAAATGGGGCGTCGGTTAGCTCAACCCGTTTAGCTAAAGTGGAAGGCCGCAGTTTTTGACTGCGGCTTTTTTATGTTTAACTCTAGGCTTCACGAATATGAGCGGTAACAGACACGATGGCATGGTCGGTACTGAATTGGTCGTGTTCAAAGCTTGGATTGGTGAGGTGATGGTCTAACACTGTGTAGCTAGAGATCTCCATTAAGCTTGAAGAGTTCTGACAATCAAACTCGTTCGACATCAAAATGTAGTCCAGTACAGATCCAGAAGCGCCGTAGTAATGGGTTGGCTTTCGCTGTTCAAGCAAGTCTTCTTCATGCAGTTGATGGTAAAGATCCCAGCTGTCTTTCAAGCGAAAGTGGGATAGCCAATGCTTGCTGTTTTCGTCTCGGTTGATTGAGTAATTCAACAGCCCTTTAAACTCATCATTAAACAGTGGCTTATTAAAGTCACCCATCAACACAACAGGTTGCTCGGTTTGGTAGCGTTGGTTGGTGATGTATTGATGCAGCATCTGAGCTTCTAGACCGCGTTGGACACTTGATAGCCAAGAGCCAAGCTGTTCTTGGTGAAAACGAGTGAGCGTGTCACTTTGTGGTTTTGCACCTTGCTGAGTGTTGTCCGCATCGACAGATTCTGCTTTTGGCTCTGTCGGACGTTGTGATTTGAAGTGCACCACATAACAGTCGGTTGAACCTAAATGGGGTAACGTAATCG
The DNA here is from genome assembly GCF_041470825.1 of Vibrio sp. 10N.261.55.A10. Lineage (NCBI taxonomy): Bacteria > Pseudomonadati > Pseudomonadota > Gammaproteobacteria > Vibrionales > Vibrionaceae > Vibrio > Vibrio sp. 10N.261.55.A10. The sequence continues at coordinate 18,969 of NZ_JBFRNC010000005.1, forward strand.
TCGCGTGAACAGGCGTTCTGTTGAATGAGAATTTGTCGTCAAGGTTGAATGCTTTCAGTAACTTCGAATCTGGCGTAACAGGCTGCACGTTTTCAATAGGGTAACGGGAAGCGATCCCAACGACTGGTGAGGTGTATAGGTAATCATCTTCAACGTTGGCGCTATCGACCACTGCAAAGTATGGATAACCTAGCTCGTTCATCAATAGCTCTAAAGATTGCGGGCTAAATATCTCTTGGAAGCCAATCACATCGCAATCTAATGAGCGAATCGCTTCAGCCATCCAATGTTGCTTCTTCTGCCATTCTTCGAAGCTGTAGATGTTCTCAAAATCATAATAAGCATTCGGTGGCTCGAGATAGTTCAGAAGGTTGAACGTTGCGAATGTTATTTGGTTTGGTTTGTTCAAAGTGTCATTCCATTTAGACCTAGGCTGCAAGGATACTCCAGTAAAAGTATAGTTTGTTGATTATTTAGAGCCTAAATTTCACTTTAGAAGCCAACCAAAGGAATCTTAGCCGTTGAGGCTTGTGTCATTCAGGCTAGAGCAATCTTAGTGCTTCTGCCTTCCCCCGTGCTTTCCAACGCCACCAAGCTAATCAACTCAATCAAAGGAACCAAAGCTCACTGCATCCAATAACTTCGAGTGGTGACGAGTAATTTGTAAATAAACCGTCAGAGATAGAGTGCTGATGGTTTTATTAGTTATTACATGATGTTAGATTTGAACCTATACTTGATTTAACGGCATGCATTCAAAGCCGATAAATCAACTTGAATATAGAAGTCATGACATTTGAAGGGAGAGTCAAATGGGAACAGTTTTTCGACGCAAAGCTTCGCAACGCACTCAGTTTTTCAGGTTTAATTTGAAGTCATGTGCAATCATGTTGCCGCTTATTGCTTTACAACCCTCCGTTACTTACGCTTCTGAAACCCAATCAACTCCTGCTGTCACCGTTATTGAAACCACACAACTGGTTGGTTTTGGTGAAGCAAAATATCCAGCCGATTTCACTCACTTCGATTACGTTAATCCTGATGCGCCAAAGCAGGGCAAAGTGACCTATGGCAGCATAGGTACGTACGATAGCTTTAATCGATTCGGTTCCCGCGGCGTTGCTGCAAGTTATACCGGAGAGATTTACGATACCTTGATGTTTTCTCCGAGTGACGAGATTGATGCGTACTATCCATTGATCGCTTCAAAGGTTCGCTACTCCAGTGATTTCACTTGGATGGAAATCGACATCAACCCAAATGCTAAATTCCAAGATGGCGAGCCTATCACTGCGCATGATGTTGCCTTTACTTTTGACAAGTTCTCAACCGAGGGCGTGCCTCAGTATCGTGTGTATTACAAAGAGATTAAGTCAGTAAAAGCGGTCTCTGATTTGGTTGTTCGTATTGAAATGAACAGTCCAAACCGCGAAAAACTGTTTAGCTTCGCGCAAAGCACTCGTGTATTGCCGAAACATTTCTGGAAAGACAGAAAGCTGTCTGAGCCTCTAAGTGAGCCACCAGTCGGTAGTGGTCCTTATAAGATCATCAGCTACAAATCAGGCCAAAGTGTTACCTATGGTCTAGATGAAAACTACTGGGCAGCAGACCTACCAGTTAACGTTGGCCGCAATAACTTCAAGCAGGTGCAATACGATTACTACCGTGACGACACGGTAATGTTGGAAGCGTTCAAAGCAGGGGAGTTCGATCTTCGAACCGAGAATTCGGCTAAGTTCTGGGCTAACTCTTATACGGGCGCGAACTTCGATAAAGGCTACATCATTAAAGAAGAGATCAACCACGAGAAGCCTGAAACGACTCAAGGTTTCGTCTTCAACATTCAATCACCTGTGTTCTCGGATCCTAAAGTGCGTGAAGCGTTAACCTATGCGATGGACTTTGAGTGGATGAACAAGAACATGTTCTATGGTCAGTACAAACGCACTCGCAGCTACTTCCAAAACACAGACTATGAAGCGAAAGGCTTACCAAGCGAAGCGGAAGTCGAGTTGTTGTCTCAATACAAAGATCAGATTCCACCGCGAGTTTTCACCGAGGAATTCCAACCTCCCGTTACCGATGGCAGCGGCCGTATTCGTAGTCAGATGCGCACGGCTTTCAAACTATTGAAAGAAGCGGGTTGGGTGCTGAAAGACAAAGTCATGACCAACGAAAAGACTGGCAAGCCGATGTCATTTGAGTTGTTGATTTACAGCCCAACCACGGAACGTATCGCAACGCCGGTTCAAAAGAACCTTAAGCGCATGGGTATTGAGATGAAGATCCGTACCATCGATACCACTCAATACATCAAGCGCTTGCGTGATCGTGATTTCGACATGGTTTCGTCGTCATTTTCCGCAAACCCTTATCCTAGCCCGAACTTAATGATCGTTTGGAACTCTAACTATATTGATTCTACTTACAATACTGCAGGTGTTATCGATCCAGTGGTTGACGCGTTAACAGAAGAAATTGCGCGTAACCAACAGCACCCTGAAAAGCTTCTTACACTAGGTCGTTCACTTGACCGTGTATTGCAGTGGAATTTCTACAACATCCCGCAATGGCACGTTGGCGAATATCGCGTAGCAATGTGGGACAAGTTTGAGCGTCCAGATGTATTGCCTAAATACGATTTAGGTATCGATACATGGTGGATTTCAGAAGAGAAGGCGGCTTTGCTTCCTGAAAAACGTCGCTAGGAGTTAGTTAGCATGGCCGCGTATATATTTCGACGTTTATTGTTGGTGATCCCCACGCTGTGGGCGATCATCACCATCAACTTTTTCATCATCCAGATTGCGCCGGGAGGTCCGGTAGAACAAGCTGTTGCTCAATTAGAAGGGCATAACTCTGGCATTATGGAGCGCTTTTCTGGTGGTGGACAAGAAGTTGATTTGAGCGAAAGTGACCAAGCATCTGCCAGTGGCTATAAAGGCTCACGCGGGCTTGATCCTGAAGTGGTTGAAGAGATCAAAAAGCAGTTTGGTTTTGATAAGCCGATTCACGTTCGCTACTTCGACATGTTGAAAAACTACGCGACCTTTAATTTCGGTGAAAGCCTGTTTAAGGGCGGCAACGTTATTGATTTGATCATCGAGCGTTTACCTGTCTCCATTTCCTTAGGGTTGTGGAGTACGTTAATCATCTATGTGATTTCGATACCCTTAGGCATTATGAAGGCGATACATCACGGCTCTCGTTTTGATATTTGGTCGAGCGCGGTGGTGATTGTCGGCTACGCGGTGCCGGGCTTCTTGTTTGCGATTATTCTGATTATCTTGTTTGCAAGCGGTAACTACTTCAGTTGGTTCCCATTGCGTGGGCTCGTGTCGAGTAACTTCGACCAGCTCAACTGGTATCAGCAAATTGGCGACTATTTCTGGCACTTAGCTTTGCCCATTTTTGCTATGGTCATCGGCGGCTTTGCCACGCTCAGCATGCTGACCAAAAACTCCTTCCTTGATGAAATCAATAAGCAATATGTAGTGACCGCTCGAGCAAAAGGTTTGGACGAGAGCAGCATTCTCTACAAGCACGTTTTCCGTAACGCGATGTTGATCATTATTGCTGGTTTCCCGAGTGCATTTATTAGTATTTTCTTCACGGGTTCTATGTTGATTGAAGTGATGTTTTCACTCGAAGGAATTGGTCTGCTTGGCTTTGAATCAACCATTCAACGTGACTATCCCGTGGTGTTCAGCTCTCTCTATATCATGACCTTGCTTGGCTTGGTGCTGAGCATTATCTCCGACCTGACGTATACCTGGGTTGATCCTCGAATTGATTTTGAAGCGCGTTAATGGCGAACGAATAACAAGGTATTGATAATAAATGTTTAACAACCCTTTAGCTGAAGCTCGTTGGTTACGTTTTAAAGCAAACAAGCGTGGTTTTATCTCCCTTTGGATATTTACCATCTTGTTTGGCTTGAGCCTGTTCGCTGAGATCATTGCCAATGATAAACCACTCTTGGTTTCTTATGATAATCAGTGGTTTGTGCCTGTTATCAATGAATATGCCGAGACGGAGTTTGGTGGTGAGTTTGAAACCGAGGCCGACTACAAAGACCCGTATGTTATCGAGCTCATTGAAGACAACGGTTACATCGTGTGGCCAATCATTCCGTTTAGCTACGACACAATAAACTTCGATATTTCAGGTGCGGTGCCATCGGAGCCCGATTCGGTGAACTGGTTAGGGACTGATGATAAGGGGCGAGATGTATTAGCTCGTATCATTTATGGCTTCCGTATTTCCGTTCTATTTGGTTTTATTCTGACCATTGTATCGAGCGTGATTGGTGTCGTGGTTGGCGCAACACAAGGCTACTACGGTGGCTGGGTTGATCTATTCGGACAACGCTTCATTGAAGTCTGGTCTGGTATGCCGACCCTGTTCTTGCTGATTATTTTGTCGAGTTTTATTGAGCCGAATTTCTGGTGGTTGCTCGGGATTATGGTGTTGTTTAGTTGGATGAGTTTAGTAGGCATCGTGCGAGCGGAATTTTTACGCTGCCGAAACTTCGATTATGTGCGAGCCGCGCAAGCCATGGGTGTTGATGACAAACGTATTATGCTTCGTCACATGTTACCTAACGCGATGGTTGCATCGTTAACCATGATGCCGTTTATTCTTTCAGGCTCGGTGACCACACTGACTTCGTTAGACTTCTTGGGCTTTGGTCTTCCTGCGGGTTCGCCTTCGTTAGGTGAGCTTTTGGCGCAAGGTAAAGCGAACTTACAAGCGCCTTGGCTTGGTATCTCCGCTTTCGTCGTGCTTTCACTGATGCTGACGTTACTTGTCTTCGTTGGTGAAGCGGTACGTGATGCCTTCGACCCACATCAACAGAAGTAAGGATAAGTTATGACTTCAAATACAGCTCCTACTTCAGGGTCAACAGCAGAGGCTGCTAATGCCTCTCCAGTTCTGACCATTGATAAATTGTCTGTCGGTTTCGGGCGTAAAGACTCGATAGAGCAAGTGACTCATGATGTCTCGTTGGAGATATACAAAGGTGAGACACTTGCTCTGGTAGGAGAGAGTGGTTCAGGCAAATCGGTTACCGCTAATTCAGTATTGAAACTGCTGCCTAAAGGCTCGTCACATTACTTAAACGGTAAGATCAATTTCTCTGGCACCGATATTCTGAGTTGTTCTGAAAGACAGCTACGTGGGATTCGTGGTGGTCGTATTGGAATGATCTTCCAAGAGCCTATGGTTTCCCTAAATCCGCTTCATCGAATTGGAAAACAGCTTGTTGAAACCTTAGCAATTCATCGTGGTATGCGAACCAACAAAGCACAAGCCTTGGCGATAGAGTGGCTTTCAAAGGTTGGCATTCGCTATCCTGAGCAAAAGATTTCAGCCTATCCGCACGAGCTATCTGGTGGAGAACGCCAGCGCGTGATGATCGCGATGGCACTGATCAATGAACCAGAGCTGCTTATTGCTGATGAGCCGACAACGGCTTTGGATGTATCGGTGCAAGCGCAGATCCTCGACCTTCTAAAAGACCTGCAGCAAGAGCTGGGTATGGCAATGCTTTTCATTACTCATGACTTGAGTATCGTTCGTAAGATTGCCGACAGAGTAGCAGTAATGAAAGATGGTCGCTTGGTCGAAAGTAACGACTGTCATACCCTGTTTAACGCGCCTGCTCACCCTTACACTCAAAAACTTATTAACTCTGATCCGAAAGGTTTGCCCGTTCCTGTGTCACCCGAAAGCAAACCGCTACTCGATGTAAATCAACTTCGTGTTTGGTTCCCGATCACGGGCGGTTTATTCAAGCGCACCATTTCTCATGTTAAAGCTGTGACCGACATGGAGTTCACTTTGAAGAAAGGGCACTCAATCGGTTTGGTTGGCGAAAGTGGTTCTGGTAAATCGACGACCGGTATGGCGATACTTAAGCTGGTAGATAGTGAAGGGTCAATCACCTACTCGAGTGAACAGCTTCAAGGTTTAGATCGAAAACAGATGCTTCCGTTTAGAAGCCGTATGCAAGTAGTCTTTCAAGACCCGTTTTCTGCGCTAAACCCGAGAATGTCGGTCGCTCAGGTGATTGGCGAAGGTTTGTTAGTGCATCAACAATTGGATGAGCACGAACTCGACCAACGCATCTGTGACGTAATGAAAGAGGTTGACCTCGATCCTGAAACGCGTCACCGTTACCCAAATGAGTTTTCTGGCGGTCAAAGGCAGCGTATTGCGATTGCTCGTGCTTTGATTTTAAAGCCAGAGTTTATCCTGCTCGATGAACCAACATCGTCATTGGACAGAACCGTTCAAGCTCAAGTATTGGATTTGCTGAAGTCACTTCAAGAAAAGTATGGCCTGACCTATTTGTTTATCAGTCATGATCTGAATGTCGTGAAATCCTTGTGTCATTACACCATCGTCATGAAAGCTGGCGAGGTAATAGAGAAGGGCGACACTGAGACTTTGTTTGGTAATCCGCAGCATGAATATACTAAGCAGTTGGTGAGTCTTTCGAATGTTGGTGGTGTTTTATAACGCAGAGGGTTTGTTTAAAACAAATGGGCTCTGGTTGAATTCAACATGGTCATTTCGTTGTTTTAAGATTACACTGCGCCCAATATTTCAGAAGTACATATTTAGGTAGAGGTCACCATGGACCAAGAACATTACGAAGACGCTGATTACGAAGGCCAAGAGCTGGGCGAAGAAGGCGAAGAGATTGAAATTGAAGCAATTGGTATTGATGTTTCATCACAGCCAATCGAGCTCTACAAAGTGTTTAAAATTGCTAACCTAGTGAGTGGTGGCGGTGAAGCTAAGCACATCATCTCTGAAGGCTACGTAGCGGTAAATGGTGAGCTAGAAACCCGTAAGCGTCGTAAAATGTACGATGGCGACTTCTTTGAATTCAACCAAGAATACTATGTAGTGGTGTGTGATCAGCCAGTACAAGAAGAATCAGAAAAGCCGAAAAAGAAAGAAACGCCTAAAAAAGAGAACAAGGCGAAGAAAGGTCAGTCTAAAAAGGATTCTAAGAAGAAGGAATCTAAGAAAAGCAAAGCAGAAATGCTAAGCGCAAAGGCTGAACCAAAGAAAGAGAAAAAAGAGAAGAAACCGAAAAAGAAAGCGGATACGCCAAAGCCAACACGTGATGACAAAAGCGGCCGTAATTCGATTGAGTTCTTCTAAGTTATAGCTCTAACCTACTGATCTAAAGCTATTCTTTCAAAACGCAAGCAACCTTAGACTTAGGTTTACGTTAAGAAAATATCAAAAGGCTCACTATTTAGTGAGCCTTTTTTGTATTTGTTTGTCCCGTCCTGAAATGT
>NZ_JBFRNC010000006.1:0-122 GCF_041470825.1 Vibrio sp. 10N.261.55.A10
GCTCTTTAACAATTTGGAAAGCTGACTGATTGATTACTTACGAGTAATTCAATCAAATTTAAAAGTTCTCAATGTTTATCTGCTCTTAGTTAATAAGAACGGTATAAACACAACAAACACAT
>NZ_JBFRNC010000006.1:1012-1311 GCF_041470825.1 Vibrio sp. 10N.261.55.A10
ACCCTTTCGGGTTGTATGGTTAAGTGACTAAGCGTACACGGTGGATGCCTTGGCAGTCAGAGGCGATGAAAGGCGTAATAACTTGCGATAAGCCCAGATTAGGTAGTAATAACCTTTTGAGTCTGGGATTCCTGAATGGGGAAACCCACTTACATAAGTAAGTATCCTGTTGTGAATACATAGCAGCAGGAGGCAAACCGGGGGAACTGAAACATCTAAGTACCCCGAGGAAGAGAAATCAACCGAGATTCCGAAAGTAGCGGCGAGCGAAATTGGATTAGCCCTTAAGCTTTTAATGA
>NZ_JBFRNC010000007.1:0-164861 GCF_041470825.1 Vibrio sp. 10N.261.55.A10
CGTATTTTAGGACGAGACATTGAATCTAATTTCCTCAACTGAACTCCTCTCGCCTAATTCTTTTATCGATACTGATAAGACCACTCATACCTTGTGGTTATTATCAATGGAACTTGTTTGAGGTCACACGCACAAAACCACAAATAATGTATGGTAATGACATAGATTTAATAATATTAATAATATTGTATTACTTAAATTTTAATTATTGATAACTCGCGTGTGCGAAAGGTAAAGGTAGGACTTAGGTATGATTCAAATCGTGATTGATGGGAAATATCGAATCGTCGAGCAAGGACAAACCGTTCTTGAAGCGGCAAAAACATGTGGTTTGGAAATCCCATCTTTATGTGGTTTGAACAAAACAGCGGATAAAGTGCCGTGTGATTTGTGTGTCGTTGAAGTTGATGGCGTTGGTGTCACTCGTTCTTGTGAGCTTGAAGTGTCTAATGGGCTGAATATTACTACCCAGTCAAAACAGTTAACGATTCATCGGCAAGACGCGTTGAACCGCATCATGACCGATCATTACGCCGATTGTGAAGCGCCATGCCAAACAGCCTGTCCTGCTGGGGTCGACATCCAATCTTACCTGCACCATATTGCTCAAAATGATCACGTTAAAGCGATTGAAGTGATCAAAAAGACATTGCCAATGCCGCTTTCAATTGGTCGTGTGTGTCCTGCTTTCTGTGAAACCGAATGTCGTCGTAACTTGGTCGATGAATCCATTGCGATTCGCCAACTCAAACGACACGCTGCCGATGCGGATCTAGCGGCTCAAGAGAGCTACATGCCAGCGAAGAAACCAAATAAAGGCAAGAGCATTGCTATTGTTGGTAGTGGCCCCGGTGGGCTTACGGCGGGTTATTACCTATCTAACGAAGGCTATGAAGTCAGTGTCTATGAGTCGATGCCCAAAGCGGGTGGTTGGCTGCGTTACGGTATCCCTGAATATCGCTTACCTAAGTCGATTCTAGATAAAGAAATCGAGTTGATGTGTCGCAACGGAATGGTGGTTGAGTGCGGTAAAAAACTCGGTGTTGATTTTACACTGTCTGATTTAAGTAACGATTTTGATGCGGTTTGTTTAGCCGTTGGTGCATCGCAAGCGGTCGAGATGAATTACCCGGGTAGCGAACTCGGAGGTTGTTATTTGGGTGTCGATTATCTGAAAGATTACGTGACCGATCAGCAGTACGTCACTGGTAAAAAGGTTGCCGTGATCGGTGGCGGTAATACAGCGATTGACTGTGCTCGAACCGCAGTTCGTGATGGCGCGGATACTACGCTGATTTATCGTCGTACTCGAGATGAGATGCCAGCAGAAGATTACGAAATCGAAGAAGCTGAACATGAGGGTGTGAAGTTCCACTTCTTAACCAACCCTGCAGAAAACATAGCCGATGAAAATGGTCATGTATCAGAAATACGATTAGAACGAATGGCTTTGGGTCCTGCTGATGCTTCAGGCCGCCGCAGCCCTAAACCAACTGGCGAGTTCTTTGTTGAAGCGTTTGATACGGTTATTGCTGCCGTGTCGCAAAAGCCTGATCTGAGCTTTATGGACAATGAAGCGATTGATATTCCTCTTACTCGTTGGAATACCGCAGATGCTGATCCACAAACCATGCATACCGGAACCGGAAATATTTTCAGTATTGGTGATTTCCGACGCGGCCCTGCAACCGCAGTCGAAGCGGTGGGGGATGGGCGTATTGCTGCACAAGCGATCGATCGCTTCTTCCACGGTGATATGGAAAATATTCCGGCCAAACCGTTTAACTCAAGAAAACACAAACAGCTCAAAGCGGTGGATCCTGAGCAATACCAGTCGATACAACGTATGGCTCGTAAGATCATGCCAGAACTAACGCCCGAGCAGCGTGAACAAAGCTTTGATGAAGTAGAAACAGGGTTTGATAATGCTGATGCAATAGCGGAAGCAGCAAGATGTCTAGAGTGTGGTTGCCAAGCCAATACCGATTGCGACCTACGAGACTACTCGACCGAATACAAAGCAACGCAAACGCATCCAGAGTACAAAATCGATGTGGCTTCGAATGAGAGTTGGCAGGCGATTCGTGCTGAAGAAGCGAAGGTCGGGTTAACAAGACAAAAATTTTCGGTCGATGACAGTTCTGAGTTCATTATCTTTGACGCCAACCGCTGTATCAGTTGTGGCCAGTGTATCCAAGCCTGTCGCGAACAGAATGTTCATGGCGTTCTAAGCTTCATGAACCAATCCGATGGCAAGCCTGCTTCGAGGCCTGAATGTCGTCCTAACTTTGGGGCAGACAAGACCGTAATGGGTGACTCAAACTGTGTTCAATGTGGCTCGTGTATTCAAGCGTGTCCAACAGGTGCGATGGTAGACGCGAGAGATAGAAAACAAGGCGACACAGATATTCTCAAGAAGATCGATACTATCTGCACCTACTGTGGTGTGGGCTGTAAACTGACCATGCATGTAGACGAAGCGAAGAACAAAATCCGTTATATCGAGGGCGGTGATTCTCCGGTCAACGAGGGCATGCTGTGTGTTAAGGGACGTTTCGGTTTCGACTTCGTCGGCAGTGATGCCCGCCTTACAACACCGTTAATTCGTAAAGATGGCTGGTTACAACCAGCGAGTTGGGAAGAAGCCATTACGCTGATTGCCGATAAGTTCACGGCTATTAAACAAGGTTTTGGTAGCAATGCTCTAGCGGGTTTCTCATCGGCTAAAACCACCAACGAAGATAACTATGCCTTCCAAAAATTCATACGTCGCGAACTAGGCACCAATAACGTCGACCATTGTGCTCGCCTTTGTCATGCCTCGACGGTGACTGGACTTGAAGCATCGTTAGGCAGTGGAGCGATGACCAATGATATTCCAAGTATCAAGCACTCTGATGTGATCTTTATTATTGGTTCGGATACCACGTCAGCGCACCCAATTATTGGTTCGCACATTAAGCAGGCTGTGAGACATGGTGGAGCGCGATTGATCGTTGCCGATCCAAAACGAATAGATATTGCTGACCATGCTGAGCTTTACTTAGCGCACCGACCGGGTACCGATGTAATGCTGATAAATGGTGTGATGCAGCAGATCATCAAACATGGTTGGTATGACCAAGAGTATATCGAAGATCGTGTGGACGGCTTTGATACCTTGCTTCAAGAGGTAATGTCACCAAGTTATTCACTAGACAAAGTGGAGCTGGTAACTGGCGTTAAAGCGGAAGACATCTTCGCAATGGCGCGATTGATTGGTACTGCAGAGCGTACAGCGGTGTACTACTCGATGGGCATTACGCAACATACCACTGGTCACGATAACGTTCGATCAATCGCTAACCTACAGCTCTTGTGTGGCAATATCGGAATTGAAGGCGGCGGTATCAACCCATTACGTGGTCAATCCAATGTTCAGGGTGCGTGTGACATGGGCGCATTGCCAAATAACCTTCCGGGTTATCAGAAAGTGTACAACCCAATGGTTCGTCAAAAATTCGCGATGGAGTGGGGTGTTTCTGACCTACCGGCTGAAACAGGCTTAACGTTGACCGAAATTATTGATGGAGCGTGTCATCGAGATGTTCGTGGTCTGTACGTAATGGGCGAGAACCCAGTGCTGAGTGACCCGAACCAAGCGCATGTGATTGAAGGTCTTGAAGCGTTAGATTTCCTCGTGGTTCAAGATATTTTCTTAACCGAAACCGCTCAATATGCCGATGTGGTGCTACCGTCTTGCTCGTTTGCTGAGAAGTCTGGTCATTTTACTAATACCGAGCGTCGTGTTCAGCGTATTAACCCGGCGGTATTGCCTCCAGGTGAAGCGAAAGAAGATTGGGTGATTATCCAAATGTTGGCTAATGCGATGGGCGGCAATTGGGAATATGACTCGGTTGCTGATATCACCAATGAGATAGCGCGTGTCACGCCACAGTATGGTGGTTTACGTTGGGAGAACATTACGGTGAACGGCGTGCAATGGCCAAGTAATAAGAACAACCCTGATGGCACACGTATCATGCACCAGACCCAATTTACGCGTGGGCGTGGTCAAATGGAGGCGATTCCGTTTAGATACGCTGCTGAGCTACCGGATGCGGAATACCCGTTAGTATTAACGACAGGCCGTATTCTAGAACAGTTCCACACCGGAACCATGACACGTAAAACAAAAGGGTTGGATAACTTAGCAGGGCCGCGTGCCATGGTGAGTGTTCATGATGCTGAAGCGCTAGGTATCTCGAATGGTCAGATGCTTAAGGTCTCAACACGTCGTGGTGAAATCGAAATCGCGGCCTTTGTGACTAAACGAATGCAAAAGGGTGTGGTATTTATTCCATTCCATTTTGTTGAATCACCAGTTAACCGTTTGACTACCACAGCGACTGATCCACACGCGAAGATCCCTGAATTTAAGGTGGCGGCTGTGCGGATTGATCCAATTCGAGAGCCTGTAATTGAATCTACAGAGACTTAACCTAATCCGCTAATTTAACCGCAGATACTAAAAAGCCGCGTAACTCTCAGAGTTATGCGGCCTTTTTTATAAGCTCTATTAGGTATCAAGTGACCTAGTCAGCAAATCGCTTAGTTTGGAACAATCTCGTTACCGTGAACACCGAATTGCTTGGCAGCGTATGCAACGCGCTCTGCTGGTTTCGGGTATTCAGCCGGTGTACCAAGGTTCTCAATATGGTGCAATCGAGGCAATAAACCTGCGCCGTTCGCGATTTGGATAGCCAAACCTGGACGTGCGTTAAGCTCAAGTACCATTGGGCCTTCTTCTTGGTCTAGAACCATGTCAGTACCCATGTAACCAAGACCTGTCATTTCCCAAGCGCTTGAAGCTAGTGTTAGCAGTTTTTCCCAGTGTGGTACCTGAAGTAGCGCCAACTCTTTACCCGTATCTGGGTGGTGAGTTACTGGGTGGTCAAATTGAACCGCACGAACGGCTTTACCCGTTGCAATACAAATACCTACACCTACAGCGCCTTGGTGTAAGTTAGCCTTACCGTCGGAAGCCGAAGTAGATAAACGCATCATCGCCATCACAGGGTAGCCCTTGAATACGATGATTCGTACATCTGGCACACCTTCGTAACTGAAGCCATCAAAACACTCATCAAACTTGATGAGGTTTTCAACTACCGCAACATCGTTCTTACCACCAAGTGAGAAAAGACCCGCGAGAGCGTTACTGATGTGGCGCTCTACGTCTTCTTCATTGATAGTCGAACCCGATGGCTTGGTGTAAACGCCGTCCTTGTGAGAAGTCACAACAAGGATACCTTTACCACCACTGCCTTGAGCTGGCTTGATTACGAAACCCGGCCACTCTTTTACCATCTTGTGGATTGTTTTTACTTCAGCTTGATGACCAATCACGCCAATCAGTTTTGGTACAGTAGCACCAGCCTGTTCAGCAATGATCTTCGTCTTAAGCTTGTCATCAACGAGTGGATACTTGGAACGATCATTGTAGCGACCAATATAACTATGGTTACGCTTGTTCATTCCCATTATGCCTTTGTCTTTCAACCTAAACGGTGAAGTAAACTGATCAAACATAACTTAGTCCTCCGCTAGCGGTTTAAAGCGACGAAGCTCGGTTAGACGGTATCCTGTGTAGTTACCTAGTAGCAAGATGGTCGCTAGAATAACAAGTTGTAAACCAATAAAGTTAAACGTTAAGTGCTGAATGAACGGGTTAGTCATGCCTAAGTAAACAAGAACCGCAGTAAATAGAGAACCACCACCTTGTAGCATTACTTCTTTCGCGCCTTCTTCTTCCCATAGGATAGACATACGTTCGATAGTCCAAGATAGGATAATCATTGGGAAGAACGTAATGGATAGACCTTCAGTCAGACCCACTTTAAACGCGACCACAGTGAATACAGAAATAATCATGATTACCGTGATGATTACGGCGGATATCCTGGCGACCAGTAGTAAGTTGAGTTTGGACAAGTAACTTCGAATAATCAGACCCGTACCTACGATAAGTAGGAAACCGACAATACCCGTTACCAATTGTGTTTGCACAAAGGCTACCGCAATCAGTACTGGCATGAAGGTACCGGACGTTTTCAGACCGATGATGACACGTAGGAACACAACAATCAGAGCACCGATAGGAATCAGCATGATGGTTTTAAACATCGCTTGCTCTTCTAGCGGTAGGCTGTGAATCGATAGGTTCAATAGCTGGTCTGCAGAGACCTTACTGTTGGTTGCTTCCGTTGGTGAAACCTCTTGAGCAATCATAGAGAAGTGAACTTTACTGTTCTGACCGCCAACAACATCCAGTAGAGAAACGTTTGATTCGTCCCAGATGAGTAGGTTTGGTTGAACTTGTTGTTCGCTTGATTCCGGAGAGAACAGAATCCACTGGTCGTTATCCCAGATCTGAATCATGTTTTGAATCGACTGACGACGACGGCCGTCTTCTAGCTCGATAACACCAACGACTTTGTTGTGTATTTTCGCTGCTGAAAGTAGCTTGTGTGTCGCTTCCACTTTAGTCATGTTATTCAGAATAAGCGCTGAGTTTTGGCTGTCTGGATCGTTAAGTGTTTTGATGAGCTCACGGGTAAAAGTGAGGTTGTCTGCAGAACGCTTTGTCGCTCTATCAATCAATGCAAAAGAAGCGGCTTCTTCAGGGCCGTCGAAGCTTGGCTGTGCGACTTCGCCTTCTGGCGGTATAGCATCAACTTTTGCTTGGTTGTCGACTAGGAATTGTGTTTTGTAGTAGATAGTTTGAGGGCCATCTGCGTATCGAATAGACCACTCTGCGCGGCGACCTGATTCGGTATTCAAGTAAGAGATACCATAACCTGGCGATGAAGCCGATTCGCCGATAAGTGTGTAGTTAGACTGAGTATGAGGAGCCGCTAAGGAAACTTTTGCTTCTTTGCCTACTGCGTTGAACTCGATGCGAGCTTCAACGTCCCAAACCTGTCTGGTTTCCCCTGGAGTCCAAGGTACACCGTAGGTCGTATGTCTGAACATACTCAGTGTTATGCCTGCCACGATAAGCAGGAATATAGAGATATAAAATGGAATTCTTGACGTCATAGCTTACCCTACTATTGTTATTTAACTTCCGTTTGTACGTACTTTTTACTTACATCTACTAGCGCTATGTCTTTGATAAATTCGCGCCCTAGTAATACAGGGTGACTCATTTGAGAGCGATCCGCCAATGTAAATTGCGCTTTTTCATGGATTTTTCCAACTTTAACCCATAATTCAATCACAGCTCGACGTTCTGTCTGATCATTGGTTGATTGGCGGATTTTCACATAACGTACAACAGGCGCTTCAATCCATTTTTGGTCTTCTGCCGCTTGTCCTTGGTCTTCTAGGTGGAACTTAACCCAGTTCTTACCATTTCGTTCGAATTCTTTAATATCGACGGCATTCAAAGAAGAGGTTGTTGCGCCGGTATCCACTCGCGCATCAAAGCTTTGTTTGATTGAGTCGATAGACACTTTTTCGATTCCGCCAAGGATAGTCGGTTGTGAGGTAGGAGCGATAGGAGCCGCTGCAACTGCCACGGGTTCTTCTTCCTCTAGCTCTTCAATGACTTTGTGTTCCATGCTTGTTAGATGAACATCTAACTGATTTGAAAGGGTGATGATTTCGTCTTCTAAGCTTTCAATGTAATCACTTTGATTACTGACTTGCAGTTCAAGATTTTGAACCTTATTTGCGATGTTTGTCTCTGAGCGGGCAATAGCATCGAGAGTTTCTTGGTGGTAGGTAGCACCATTTGTAAGAGTACAACCAGAGAGCAAACCAACCGCCACAATAGGCGATAATCGCTTAAACATAAAAAAACCTTTGAGAATTAGAGAATAGTTCAGACTATTTAGAAGTTTAGCCCACAAAAAAGGATGCGTGAAGCATCCTATTGTAAGAGTCTGGTCATATTGAATCGCAATGTGAGCGCTACGCCAATTATTGCTATTTGGAATAGCTCACTTATTAAACACAAGTCAATTTTTGTTCAATTCTTAAGCTAAGGAAGCAAGGTTCACCGCGAAATTAACAGTGGCTTTTTGACCATGCAAGCAATTGTTTTGCTGCCTTAATAGGCTTGTGCTTTATTTACTCAATATGCCACTGCTTTGTGGGCAGTAAATCTATGGCTTTGTTGCTACCAGAATCGCACGTCTCGGTGCAGGGTGACCTTCAACCGTTTTACTTGGATCGTTCGGATCGAGGTAATCTGGAAGAGAGTTGTGTGTCATCCATTCTGTGGTGCGTTGTTCACCAATTGTCGTGACATTTTCGTCAACGATTCGTACGTCTTCAAAACCAACTTGTTCTAGCCAGCGTTTCAGTGCGCGAGCTGAAGGGAAGAAGTAGACGTTTCTCATTTGCGCGTAACGGTCAACCGGAACTAATACTGCGTTCTCATCGCCTTCAATCACCAAGGTTTCAAGAACCAGTTCACCGCCAGACACCAATTGGTCTTTCAGTTGAATCAAGTGGTCCAGTGGTGAACGACGATGGTAAAGCACGCCCATGCTGAATACCGTGTCGTAGGCTTCTAGCTTTGGGAGCTGCTCAATACCTAGAGGTAATAGGTGAGCTCGTTGGTCATCGCCCATCAACTTACGAATTGCTTCAAACTGAACCAAGAATAGGTGGGAAGGATCGATACCAACCGTTAAGCGAGCACCTTCACCCAGCATGCGCCACATGTGGTAACCATTGCCACAACCTACATCGAGAACCGAACGGTTTTTTAATGGAGATATATGTGGAAGCACACGATCCCATTTCCAGTCACTGCGCCACTCTGTATCGATATGAATGTCGTGAACCGTATAAGGACCTTTTCTCCACGGGTGGAAAGTCTTCAATAAGCTTTCTAGCTTTTTCAGTTCGCCTGTGTGGTATGGCGTAGAACTACCAATCGTCACTGAATTTTTCAGGTCAACTTGATCTGGCACGTCTTGTGGAATCTTGTTTAGTGCACGTAGCCAGCGGTCAAAGTCACCGTGCTCTGCATTTTGCCAATCGGTCAGTTGCTGTGGCAGGACATTTAGCCACGGCTGAAGGCGAGTATCTTGGGCAATAAGTTGATAAAAATTGGCAAAATTAAACATAGGTTTTCACTGAGTTGGTGGTGTAGAAATTAAATTTGTCACTCCATTAAGAGTGTGGACAAACATGCTAGGGAATCTCGTTTATCGTGTTTGATAAGAGATCCCCAATTCGTTTGTTCCTCGCTCTTGAGGATGACATTTTAGTACGTGCTAACGGTGTCGCGACGGTTACGTAATCTAAAATGTTTACTTTATCGCGAACATTGAACCAAAGTTGAAACATTGGAACCAGACTTCGCTGCTTGAGAAGCCAATCTTATCAAATCGCTCTCTGTGAACAGGGATCGAATCCGGGCGCATCACGTTTTCAATTGCGCTACGTTTCTGACTTACTTCTAGCTCGCTGTACCCGTTAGCACGTTTGAAATCATGGTGCAGGTCGATAAGCAGTTCATTTGAGCTTTCATCTTCGAATACGTATTTTTCTGACAGGATTAAGATCCCGCCTGGGCGCAAGCCAGCATGAATTTTCTCAAGCAGAGCGTATCGATCGTCTGGAGAAAGAAATTGCAGCGTAAAGTTAAGCACCACAACAGAAGCGTCTTTGATTTCCACTTCACGGATGTCGGCTTCAATCACTTCTACCGGTGTGTCACTGCGGTAAGCATTAACGTGCAATTTGCAGCGCTCAACCATGGCTTCTGAATTATCGATCGCGAAAATCGTGCAGCCTTCTTGCTGAATGTGACGACGCATAGAAAGTGTCGCAGCACCAAGCGAGCAGCCAAGGTCGTAAATATTTGAGTGTGGCTTTACAAAGCGCTCAGCCAGCATGCCGATTGCAGAGATGATATTGCTATAGCCAGGCACCGAACGTTGAATCATATCCGGAAATACTTCAGCAACCCTTGCATCAAAGGTGAAGTCTCCAATTTTATCAATAGGAGCGGAAAAGATATTGTCTGTGTTGCTCATAGCATTTTCTCTCGACAGTCAGCGTAATTGGCACAAAATTCGTACCAAATAAAAGGGGGCGTATTTTACGTAAAAAAAACGCCACTGTCACGAAAACTGAGATTTAGCTCAAGGTTCGAAGCTACTTACAAGTGAGAGGTTAAAACATCGAGATTTGGTGATTGCCTTTTCGAGCTGGAAACTGAGCCAGTTCGGGCAGTAATAATGACGTATTTTCAGAGACTTGCTTTTGTAGCCTCTTATAAATAGCAATCGCAAGTTCAGGTGCGTGGTTATTGTCTGGGGTGTGGATCATTAAATAGGGCTGCTTGCCTTCATTAAGCCAGTTTGGGATTTTGGCAAACCAAGGCTTAAAAAACTCAATATTAGGTTCTTGGTCTGGGTGACCAATAAATCGAATCATCGGGTTATTGGCGGTAGCAATTGCATGAACAGGAACACGCGGTTTTTTCTGATGCGCATCGATCACCGCTTCTGTGGTGGGTGGCGCAGAGAAAACGGGGCGGCTGTCCATAATGATGCGATTGATGCCTTCCTCAACCAGCCATTGGTTGAAGCGTTTTTCCGCATCGCCCTTATCAAAGAAACCTAAGTGTCGAACTTCGACGCCAAGCTGCATATCTTTTGGGAATAAGGTGCAAAACTTTTGTAGGGCAGGCAGCATGCTGGGCTCAAAACTGTGCGGCAGCTGAATCGTCCATTGACCAATACGGTCATGCAGTGGCGACATCGTCATCAAGAACTCTTTGAGTTCGGCTTGGCAGTGTCTCAGTTGTTGCTGGTGGGTGATGAATTTGGGCAATTTGAAGGTGAACTTGAAATCATCGTGACTGGCGGCTTTCCAATTGTGAACGGTAGACATACTTGGCGTAGCGTAAAAGGTGGTGTTGCCCTCAACGGTATGGAAAACTTGGGTGTATTTTTCCAAGCGTTCGGCAGGCTTGGTGCCTTTACCGTAGAACTGACTTTGCCACTCAGAATGAGACCACATAGTTAATCCAAGTCTTAGAGGTAAAGTTTCTGTTGTTATTACACGATTATCCATCTATTACACCGTTATCCATCACGCCATCAGTCATTACAAAAAGTTTTTGGGTTGAAACGAAAATCTACTTTACGAGAGTTTTGCTGATTAAGGTACTTTCGAGATATAATTATCGCAATTTTTTCGGTTTTGATGAATCTTTGCGCACTTGATGGGCTAAAAAGCAGCAAAGCCAGATAAAACACAATAAATTCGAATGTGGAAGGTCGATTTTAAGCGAGTTTCCGCGTATAAATGTTCCTTTGCTCTGTTGTGTGGAATGACCACTGACAGCTTGGAAATTAGTAAATAATTAAGAGATTGGGAAATTCATTATGCGTACCCATTACTGTGGTAACCTGAACAAGTCCCTGGCGGGACAAACTGTAGAATTGTGCGGCTGGGTAAACCGTCGCCGTGATTTAGGCGGTCTTATCTTTATTGATATGCGTGATCGTGAAGGCATCGTTCAGGTTGTTGTCGATCCAGATATGAAAGATATCTTCCCGATCGCTAACCAACTGCGTAATGAATTCTGTATCAAGTTTACTGGTGAAGTACGAGTTCGTCCGGACAGCCAAGTAAATAAAGACATGGCTACTGGTGAAGTAGAACTTTACGCGACGGGTCTAGAGATCATTAACCGTTCAGAAGCGCTTCCACTAGACTTCAACCAAACGAACTCTGAAGAGCAGCGTCTTAAGTACCGTTACATCGATCTTCGTCGTCCAGAAATGAGCGACCGTATTAAGCTTCGTGCACGTGCTTCTAGCTTCGTTCGTCGTTTCCTAGATGAGAACTTATTCCTAGACATCGAAACGCCAGTACTAACGAAAGCGACACCAGAAGGTGCTCGTGACTACCTAGTACCAAGCCGTGTTCACAAAGGTAGCTTCTACGCACTTCCTCAATCTCCTCAGCTTTTCAAGCAACTGCTGATGATGTCTGGTTTTGACCGTTACTACCAAATCGTTAAATGTTTCCGTGATGAAGATTTACGTGCTGACCGTCAGCCTGAATTTACTCAAATCGATATCGAAACATCTTTCATGACTTCTCAAGAAGTACGTAACGTGACTGAGAAGCTTGTTCACGATATGTGGAAAGAACTTCTAGATGTTGAACTAGGTCAATTCCCAGTAATGCCTTTCTCTGAAGCGATTCGTCGTTTCGGTTCTGATAAGCCAGATCTACGTAACCCACTAGAGCTAGTTGACGTTGCTGACTTGGTTAAAGATGTTGAATTCAAGGTATTCTCTGGCCCAGCTAACGACGAAAAAGGTCGTGTAGCAGTTATCCGTGTTCCAGGTGGTGCTAAGCTAACTCGTAAGCAAATCGACGGCTACGCTGAACATGTAAACATCTACGGCGCGAAAGGCCTAGCTTGGATGAAGGTTAACGACCGTGCTGCAGGCATGGAAGGTATTCAATCTCCAGTTGCTAAATTCCTAAGCGAAGACGTAATCAACGGTATTCTAGATCGTACTCAAGCTGAATCTGGCGATATCATTCTGTTCGGCGCAGACAAAGCGGGCATCGTTGCTGAAGCAATGGGCGCACTTCGTCTTAAACTAGGTACGGATCTAGAGCTAACAGACACATCTGCATGGGCTCCACTGTGGGTTGTTGACTTCCCAATGTTCGAAGAAGACGGCGAAGGTAACCTACACGCAATGCACCACCCATTCACATCACCACTAGGTGTGAACGCAGAAGAGCTAAAAGCGAACCCAGCAGCAGCAAATTCTGATGCATACGACATGGTAATCAACGGCTACGAAGTAGGAGGCGGTTCTGTACGTATCCACAACGCAGAAATGCAAACAGCGGTATTTGGTATCCTAGGTATCGAAGCACAAGAGCAACAAGAGAAGTTCGGCTTCCTACTTGAAGCGCTTAAGTACGGCACGCCACCGCACGCTGGTCTAGCATTCGGTCTTGACCGTCTAGCAATGCTGCTTTGTGGTACTGAGAACATCCGTGACGTTATCGCATTTCCGAAAACAACAGCTGCAGCATGTCTACTAACAGACGCGCCAAGCCTAGCGAACCCAGCATCACTGGAAGAGCTAGCAATCGCAGTTAAACTAGCGAAGAAAGAAGACTAATCAAGCGATTAGCCTAACTTTCTACTGAAGCTTTGAGTTTTCGATAGAGCTAAATTTTGTAGTAGAACAATAAAATGCCCGTTAATTTGACGGGCATTTTTTTTTGCGTTCGATATACTAAGCTCATAAAGCATGTATAAATAATCAGTATTTGAAGTTATGTCTATTATCTTAGGGATTGACCCTGGCTCACGCATTACCGGTTACGGCGTGATTCGTCAAAATGGTCGCCATCTATATTACTTAGGTAGCGGTTGTATTCGCACCTCTGAAAAAGACCTGCCGGGCCGACTCAAACAAATCTACGCCGGTGTGAGCGAAATCATCACTCAGTTTCAACCGGATGTGTTTGCGATAGAACAGGTCTTCATGGCGAAGAATGCGGATTCTGCACTTAAGCTGGGACAAGCGCGTGGCAGTGCGATAGTGGCAGCGGTAAATGCTGATCTCCCCGTTCATGAATATGCGGCTCGTCTAATCAAACAAGCGGTGACAGGCAATGGTGGTGCAGATAAGTCGATGGTTCAGAACATGGTGATGAGCATGCTTAAGTTACCCGCTAAACCACAGGCCGATGCTGCCGATGCTCTAGGCGTAGCGATCACTCACGCCAACACCAATAAAACCTTGGTAGCTCTTGCTGGTAAAGCGACAGGCGCGAGAAAAGGGCGCTACCGTTAATCCCATCCCTCTATTTTCTAATAGCTTGCATTACATGAGCCTTACGCCTCGTTTGGCTCAGTTCAAAACAATACGCCCCTAAATCCTTGATGAAATGAGATCTTTCGAACACAAACAAATAATAACATTGCGCATCATTTAACATTTTATTAACATTGGTTAGAGGTCTAACAAGTTAATCAAGGATGATCACTGATGAACCCTATCAAGCTGTGGCGCGCGTTGTTTCTACCCAAAAGTAATGGGTGGAGTAACAACCAAGTCAGACAAGCCGATATCTTATTACTCTTTACCTTTATCGCCTTCTTTGTGGGTGTCTACAGCTTAATTAAATGGACAAAGCACGAAGAGCAACTTCTGATCACCACATCTGTATTCCTTATCGTGTTTGAACTGATCTCCGCACTGCTGTTGCGTGTTACCAGTAAACCCAGCCTTGCACTTAGCTTTGGTTTTGTCGGGATGGCAGTACACGCGTTGAACATCATCTACCAAAGCGGTGGTGTGGTGGCGTCAACACAGGCTTATTGGGTGCCTTTGTTAGTGGTCGCTTTTTTCTTGTCGGGAACTCGAATTGTCGCCCTTGTATGGAGTGGGTTAGTGATTGGCGTTTCTTTGGTGATGACTTCAGCTCATCTTGATGGCTTTGAATTTCCGCAGTTAGTACTTACTCCGGAAGCGGTGGTGGTTGAAACATGGTCTGGTGTGATCATGCCGCTGGTGGTGATTTGCATTGCTCAAGCGTTTACCGCTAAGCAAAAAGAGGTGGCGATTGAAATGGCAGAAGATGCGATCTCGGAAAGCCAACAGATTGCCAATCAAGCGACGCAAAGTGAAGGTCGACTTTCTATTGTCCTAGACCAAGCTAACTCAAACTCTGAAAGCTTACAGGGCGTATCTGTCCATTTAGATCAGCAGTCTCAAGACCTGCATGCTCAAGTTGAAGTGTTGAACATCAATTGCGAATCTCAGGCGAGTGCAGCAGAACAGATGAGCCAACAACTGCATCAAATGACTCAAGGCATCGAAGAATCTAATTCATTTGTGGGTGAGCTAAAAGAGCGCAGCGAAGCGGTCGGAATGAAAGCGCAAAAGAGCTCAGAATCACTAGAAGCCTCAACCAGTGCAATCAGCCAGATCATTCAAAGTAATCAAGAAATCATGAAAGTCGCTGATTTGATTACCTCGGTTGCCGAGCAAACCAACCTATTAGCACTCAATGCAGCTATAGAAGCGGCTCGTGCCGGTGAGCAAGGACGAGGTTTTGCGGTAGTTGCAGACCAAGTGAGAGAGCTATCGGCGAAAAGCAGCCATTCCGCGATAGAAATTCGAACCTTATTAGACCGAAGTAAAGAAGAAGTGGAACATGGCAGAGCCATCATTGAAACTACGGCCAATGAAATGAACGGCATTATCTCTGAGGTGCAAACCATCTCGACCGATGTTAATCAGCTCACCAATATTATGGCGATGCAGATGAGCTCATTGAAAGAACTCGATCTCGCCAGTTCAGAAGTGGCGCAGAGCGTTGCAGAAACCAAATCCGTGTCAAGTTTAGTCGCTAATTATGGTTCTGAACTGACCGGGCATGTCACCTCAGTAAAAGAACTGGTCGAAGGCTTAAACAGCGTGGTTTCCCAAGCTAAGCAAGCTTAAATAAATCATCCTAATAAACACAAAGAACTGGATAAGCATCCAGTTCTTTTATATTCTGTCCCTCAAATTATATTCCATCAAGAGAGTGAATTGTGATCGGACGTCTACGCGGTACATTAATAGAAAAACAGCCACCAGAATTACTAATCGAAGTGAGTGGCGTTGGCTATGAAGTTCAAATGCCAATGAGCTGTTTTTACGAATTACCAAACGTGGGCGAAGAGGCAATCATCTACACGCACTTTGTTGTACGTGAAGATGCGCAGCTACTTTATGGTTTTAACACGGTTAAAGAGCGTGCGCTGTTCCGTGAAGTGATCAAAGCGAACGGTGTGGGCCCTAAGCTAGGCCTTGGCATTCTTTCAGGCATGACGGCTAGCCAGTTTGTTCAAAGTGTTGAACGTGAAGACATCTCGACGCTGGTTAAACTTCCGGGTGTGGGTAAGAAAACCGCTGAACGTCTGGTTGTTGAAATGAAAGACCGCCTGAAAGGGTGGGGCGCGGGTGACTTGTTTACTCCAGCGACAGATGCAGCTCCGATTGATTCTATGCCAACCGTTCACGACGCGGAAGAAGAAGCGGTAAGTGCGCTACTTGCATTAGGCTACAAGCCGACTCAAGCTTCCAAGGTGGTTTCTCAAGTGGCTAAAGATGGCATGACCAGCGAACAGTTGATTCGCGAAGCTCTGAAATCGATGGTTTAATACCCAATATACTTGTTCGACAAAATAGACTCATTCACTTTGCCTTTACACAGAGTCAAGAAGCGCAGAGTCAACAAGAGCATAGTTAGGAATAACAGAATTTATGATTGAAGCCGATCGCCTGATTGCACCGGATAACCCAGTATTCAAAGATGAAGATGTCATTGATCGTGCAATACGCCCTAAAGCACTGGCTGACTATCAAGGTCAGGATCACGTTCGTGGCCAGATGGAGATTTTCATCAAAGCGGCACAACTGCGTAACGAGGCGCTCGACCATCTGTTGATATTTGGCCCTCCAGGCTTGGGTAAAACCACGTTGGCGAACATTGTTGCCAATGAGATGGATGTCAACATTCGTACGACTTCAGGCCCTGTTCTAGAAAAAGCAGGCGACCTAGCGGCGTTACTGACCAATCTCGAAGAAAATGATGTCCTGTTCATTGATGAGATTCACCGTTTAAGCCCTGTGGTTGAAGAGGTGTTGTACCCTGCAATGGAAGACTACCAATTAGATATCATGATTGGTGAAGGCCCAGCGGCACGCTCTATCAAGATTGACCTTCCTCCTTTTACTTTGATTGGCGCAACCACTCGTGCTGGCTCACTGACATCGCCGTTACGTGACCGTTTTGGTATTACTCAGCGTCTTGAGTACTACAAGGTTGAAGATCTACAAAACATCGTTCAGCGCAGTGCAGATTGCCTTGGTCTTTCTATGGAGTCCGAAGGGGCGCTAGAAGTTGCTCGCCGAGCTCGTGGTACGCCACGTATTGCTAACCGTCTACTGCGCCGTGTTCGTGATTATGCGGAAGTAAAAGGCGACGGGCATATTTGTCCGGAGGTTGCTGACAAAGCGCTAAACATGTTGGATGTCGATGCTAAAGGTTTCGACTACATGGATAGAAAGCTTCTGCTGGCGATTATGGAGAAGTTTGGTGGTGGTCCGGTAGGTATCGACAACATGGCTGCCGCGATTGGTGAAGAGAGAGACACTATTGAAGATGTGTTAGAACCTTACTTGATTCAACAAGGTTACCTACAAAGGACGCCAAGAGGTCGAATCGCGACCGACAGAGCGTATTTACACTTTGGAATAGATAAACCCTCCAATCGTTAAATTATTCATTTTTAAAGATCCCAGTTGCATAAGCGCTGGGTTTTTTTGCTTTTTACTGAATAATAACTCTTTGAGCGAGTCGATAAAAAGATCGAAAAGGGAGCTTCAAAAATGGAAACTTTGATTTCAGATTTGATTTAGATAACAGGAAATGAAATAAGTTGTCATATTTTTTGTTAATACTTTATAGGTAGTTGTAATTCGGATGTTGAGGCGGTGCTGAGCATTTGTCACAGATATCATGCGCTGTTATTAAGACAAGCATAATTGGTGTGATTTTAATCATAATTGTACAAAAATAACTCTAATTTGCTCGAATAAATTTGATACAAATCAACGCAGGGTTCTCCCATAAACCTTTTGAAACATACTGATTTTACCAGTAATATTAGCGCCAGCTATATTAGCTCATGCTTAACAATAATCTAACTATAACGGTACGTTTTTGCTACAAATTTCAACTTGTAATAACAATTACATAAATTGTTTTAACATGGATTTTTGCGGTGAATAATCACACAAGTGTCATTCAGCCGACACAAAGGAGTTACCATGATTGATGTTGTTGATCTGTCGCGATTGCAGTTTGCATTTACAGCGATGTATCACTTCCTATTTGTTCCACTGACTTTAGGTATGGCATTTCTACTTGCCATTATGGAGTCAGTTTATGTAATGACTGGCAAGCAAATTTACAAGGACATGACCAAGTTCTGGGGTAAATTGTTTGGTATTAACTTTGCTCTTGGTGTAGCGACAGGCTTAACCATGGAGTTCCAGTTTGGTACTAACTGGTCTTACTATTCTCACTATGTTGGCGACATTTTTGGTGCTCCGCTAGCTATCGAAGCGCTTGTTGCATTCTTCCTAGAGTCTACTTTTGTTGGCCTATTCTTCTTCGGTTGGGACAGACTGTCAAAGCGTCAGCACTTAGCGGTAACTTGGTTAGTAGCACTTGGCTCTAACTTCTCTGCGCTTTGGATCTTGGTAGCAAACGGCTGGATGCAAAACCCAGTGGGTGCGGAATTTAACTTTGAAACTATGCGTATGGAAATGGTGAGCTTCGCTGAAGTTGTACTAAACCCAGTAGCACAAGTTAAATTCGTACACACAGTAGCTTCTGGTTACACAACGGGTGCAATGTTCATCCTTGGTATCAGCTCATACTACATTCTTAAAGGTCGTGACCTTGCCTTTGCTCGTCGCTCTTTCGCGATTGCAGCGTCTTTCGGTATGGCGGCGATCTTGTCAGTAATCGTACTAGGTGATGAATCTGGTTACGAGCTTGGTGAAGTTCAAAAAGTGAAGCTCGCTGCTGTAGAAGCGGAATGGCACACTGAAGAAGCACCAGCCGCATTTACTGTTTTTGGTATTCCAAACCAAGAGACAATGAATACTGACTACGCAATTAAAATTCCTTACGTAATGGGTATCATCGCAACGCGTTCGCTTGATACTGAAGTAACGGGCCTACGTGACCTACGTGATGACCACGTTGATCGTATCCGTACTGGTATGTACGCGTACGAGCTGCTTGAAAAGCTACGTGCAGGCGATAAGTCTGAAGAAAACATGGCTGCGTTCGACGAAGTGAAAGGTGACCTAGGTTACGGCTTGCTTCTTAAGCGCTACACAGACGACGTTGTTGATGCAACTGAAGACCAAATCCAAATGGCTGCGGATGATTCTATCCCAACAGTTTGGCCTCTATTCTGGTCATTCCGTCTGATGGTTGCTTGTGGCTTCATCATGCTGTTTGTATTCGGTGCTGCGTTTGTTCAAACGTGTCGTCAGAAAATCGAACAGAAACCATGGGTACTTAAAGCTGCGCTATTCTCAATCCCACTTCCTTGGATTGCGATTGAAGCAGGTTGGTTCGTTGCTGAGTTTGGTCGTCAACCATGGGCGGTTGGTGAAATCCTACCGGTTAACGTTGCTGCATCAGCACTGACTATTGAACAGCTTTGGACTTCTCTATTCGCTATCCTGGCACTTTACACAGTGTTCTTGATTGCTGAAGTTTACCTAATGCTGAAATTCGCACGTAAAGGTCCAAGTAGCTTGAAGACAGGCCGTTACCACTTCGAACAAAACGATAACTCTGTTGAAGACAAAGTTAGCCGTTCAGTTGAAGTATAAGTGAGGGAATATTATGTTTGATTACGAAAGCTTACGACTTATTTGGTGGGTATTGATCGGTGTTCTACTGGTTGGTTTCGCCGTAACTGATGGCTTTGATATGGGTGTTGCCGCTCTGTCACCTGTTATCGGTAAGAGCGACACTGAACGTCGTATTATGCTAAACACGATTGCCCCTCACTGGGATGGTAACCAAGTTTGGCTTATCACTGCGGGTGGTGCATTGTTTGCTGCATGGCCACTGGTTTACGCAACGTCGTTTTCTGGCTTCTACTTCGCAATGTACGCGACGTTAGCAGCGCTTTGGTTACGTCCACTTGCACTTGACTACCGCTCTAAGATCGAAGATCCAAAATGGCGCAAAACTTGGGACTATGCACTTTGCTTTAGTGGCGCAGTACCACCAATCATTTTCGGTGTGGCATTTGGTAACCTACTACAAGGTGTTCCATTTGAACTGAACGAATTTATGATGTCTAAGTACCATGGTACGTTCTTCGCTCTGCTTAACCCATTTGCATTGCTTTGTGGTGTGTTGGCTCTGATGTTGTTCGTGATGCAAGGTGCAACATGGCTTCAAATGAAGACAACAGAAGCGCTGCACGCTCGTGCTCGTAACGTTGCTCAGATCACTGGCCTAATTGCTATTGCTCTATTCGTTATTGGTGGTTTCTGGGTTCAATCTATCGAAGGCTATGTAATTACGAGCACTATCGATACGTTTGCTGACTCAAACCCACTAAACAAAGAAGTATCACTTCAAGTGGGTGCTTGGATGACAAACTTCGAAACTTATCCAGCAATGTGGGCTGCGCCGATCCTTGGTGTAGCAATGCCACTGCTTGCTGTGATTGCATCTCGCTTTGAGCGTGGTGGTTTCGCATTCTTGTTCTCAAGCCTATCGAACGCTGGTGTTATTCTAACGGCTGGTTTTGCAATGTTCCCATTCGTAATGCCATCAAGCCTGAACCCTAACCAAAGCTTGACTATGTGGGATTCAACAGCGAGTGAGCTAACGCTTGGTCTTATGACTGTCGTTGCGGCGGTAATGGTTCCTGTGATTCTTGGCTACACAACTTGGACATACTACAAAATGTTCGGTCGTCTAGATAAGAAACACATCGAAGATAACGACGTTTCAGCTTACTAAGCTAGAAGTGAAATAACTTAGGAGAAATTTTATGTGGTATTTCGCATGGATTTTGGGTGTACTTCTAGCATGTGCATTCGGCATCATCAATGCTCTATGGCTAGAGCATTCAGAAATGATGGACAAAGACAGTGAGTAATCTCGCAGAGCAAATCGCTAAGCTGCATCAACCAATGGATAAGACTCTGCTTAGAGCCTTAGCCCTAGTATTGGGTTTCATGCATGTGGGTTTAGTGATGTGGGATCCTGAAGCGTATGCGACAAGCATCGGTGGCTTTAACGCGATCATCGGACCAATGTTTATTTGGGCAGTATGCTCAAGCATGGTTTACGGTATCGGATTTAAGCCAAGAGCTTGGATGTGGCAGCTACTGTTTAGCCCATATGTTTCACTCACAATTTTGCTCTACCTAACGGTGCTGCGCCTTCTATAAAAGGCAAAGGATTTAGGTTCATAACAACGTGAGCCTTTATACTTGTTGGGTTTTTAGCCAAAAAGAGGTCATCTTATACAGATGGCCTTTTTTTCGTCTCTCAAATCAAAAAATTCACAGCGATATACTATTAATGATAAGGAGTTAGGTTATAGTGAGATCTTTATCGTTTTGGATTGTGGTAGCAAATTGCAGGGATTATCTAAGCTATTTACGTGGCCAGTGACTGTGTATTACGAAGACACCGATGCGGGTGGCGTTGTATACCATTCAAACTATCTTAAGTTTTTCGAACGCGCTCGAACTGAGATGTTGCGCTCAATTGGCGTTTCTCAGCAAGTATTGTTAGAACAAAACATCGGTTTTGTAGTCCGACATATGGACATTGATTTTATTCAAGGCGCGCGTCTTGATGATTCTTTACAAGTCATTACAAATATTTACGAGTTGAAGCGAGCTACCTTGGTCTTCTGTCAAGAGATCGTAAATCCTGATGGCAAGGCATTGTGTAAAGCAATGGTTAAGGTAGCATGTATCGATAATCAAAAAATGAAACCCAAAGCAATGCCAACATTTATTCTCACGGAGCTAACGAATAGTGACTGCTGAAATCTCAATCTTAGGCCTAATTTTAGAAGCTAGTTTACTAGTTAAGATGGTCATGCTGACTCTTATGGGCATGTCTGTTGTTTCTTGGGCGATGATCATAAAAAGAAGTAAAGTGTTATCTCAAGCTTCTAAACAAACAGAAGTGTTTGAAGACAAATTTTGGTCAGGCGTTGATCTTGCAAAACTGTACCAAGAGAGCAACAAACGCAAAGACGAGCTTTCTGGTACTGAAGAAATTTTCTACGCAGGCTTTACTGAGTTCGCTCGCCTTCGTAAATCGAATGCAACATCACCTGACTTCATTATGGAAGGCACTGGCCGTGCGATGCGCGTTGCCGTTGCTCGTGAGGTTGATGAACTAGAAACTAACTTACCTTTCTTGGCGACCGTTGGCTCTATCAGCCCATACATCGGCCTATTTGGTACGGTTTGGGGCATCATGCACTCATTCATCGCATTAGGTGAAGTGAAGCAAGCGACGCTCGCAATGGTTGCTCCTGGTATTGCAGAAGCACTGATCGCAACAGCAATGGGTCTATTCGCTGCGATTCCAGCGGTAATGGCGTACAACCGCTTCAGCAGCCGAGTAGGCAAGCTAGAACACAACTACGCGACTTTCTCTGAAGAGTTTCACAGTATTCTTCACCGTCAAGCGATGGCTGGCAGGGAATAATAGATGGCTGGATACCAACCTAAAAAACGCAAAATGACAGCAGAGATTAACGTTGTACCTTACATCGACGTTATGCTTGTTTTGCTGATCATTTTTATGGTGACTTCGCCGTTTGTTACTCAAGGCGTTGACGTTGAATTGCCTCAGGCTTCAACGGCTAAATCGGCACAAGACCTACTGGGTGACGACAATGCAAGTTTCATCATCGTTGAAGTGAACAAAGACGGTGAACTTGGCTTGAGCGTTAATGACGAAGAAGTACAGCGTGGCTTATCAATGGAAGATATTATCGTCCGTGTGAAAGCCGAGTTGTCTCTGAAGCCAAACTCTCCAGTGGCGGTTGGTGGTGATGCCGCAACGCCATACGCTGAAGTGGTTTTATTACTTGATGAATTAAGCCGTGCAGGTGTGCCAAAGGTTGGCCTTTTAACGGATATAAGGGAATAGCTCCGTAGCATTCATGAAAGCGAATAATAAAAAATCCAATAATTTCAGATCACCGCTTCTTATTTCTCTTGGGCTGCACGTCATTTTATTCGTTGCGCTCATTTGGGGGGCGGATTTCACGATGTCAGAGCCAAAGCCTACAGGGCAGATGGTTCAAGCAGTGGTGATTGATCCTCAGTTGGTTCGCCAGCAAGCTCAACAGATTCGTCAACAAAGAGAAGCGGCAAGCAAGAAAGAGCAAGAGCGTCTTGACAAACTAAGACGTGAAAGCGAACGACTTGAAAAGAATCGTAAAGCTGAAGAAGAAAATATTCGCAAGCTAAAAGAACAGCAAGCGAAAGAAGCTAAAGCAACTCGTGAAGCTGAAAAGCGTCGAGTTGAGAAAGAGAAACAACGCAAAGCTGAAGAAGCGCGTTTACAGCAAGAGCAAAAGAAAGCCGCTAAAGCCGAAGCTGACCGTAAGCTAAAAGAAGCTGCGTTAGTGAAAGCCGAGAACGAGCGTAAAGCCAAAGAAGCGGCAATCGCAAAAGCTGAACAAGAACGCGTGGCAAAAGAAAAAGCAGCGAAAGAGGCAGCAGACAAAGCTCGTAAAGAGAAAGAAGCCGCTGAACTCGCGGAAAAGCAACGCATAGCGAAAGAGAAAGAAGCGGCAGCCGCAGCAGAGAAAGCCCGTAAGGCAAAAGAAGCTGCAGCAAAAGCAGAAAAAGAGCGTAAACAACAAGAAGCCGCATTGAACGATATCTTTGCTGGGCTTGAAACGGAAGCGACTCAAAACTCTTCAGCAAGACAACAATTTATCACTGATGAAGCGCAACGTTACGGGGCTATCTATACCCAACTGATTCAACAGAACCTGTTGTTAGAAGACAGCTATCGAGGACGCTCATGTCGAGTGAACCTTAAGCTGATTCCAACGGGCTCTAACGCGATATTGGGTAGTTTGAGTATCTTAGATGGCGATAGCCGTTTATGTGCAGCAACCAAGCGTGCGGTGGCACAAGTACAATCTTACCCGTTGCCTAAAGACCCAGACATTGTGAACTCACTGAAAGACATTAACTTAACTGTATCACCAGAGTAAAAGGACGAACTTGTGTTAAAGAAACTATTACTGAGTTTTGTTTTCTTAATAGCTACAAGCAGCCAGTTTGCACATGCAGCGCTGGAGCTGGTTATTACAGACGGTATTAACTCTGCAAGACCTATCGCTATTGTACCTTTCCGTTGGGAAGGCTCAGAGCCATTGCCACACGATGTATCAGCGGTTATCGCTTCTGACTTACAGCGCAGTGGTAAATTCAGCCCAGTTGCGACAAGCAAAATGCCTCAAACGCCTTACAGCGAAACTGAGGTTAACTTTGATGCTTGGACTAACCTAGGTGTTGACTCATTGCTTACCGGTAGTATCACTAAAAATGCCGAAGGGCAGTATGTGGTGAATTACCAATTGATCGACATTGTTCGTGGTCAACTGACCAAAGGACAAAGTCGTGCGCTGAGTGATGAAGGCCAATTAGTGCTTTCTAAAGATCACGTTCTATTCAATAAGAAGGCTACGGTTCCTGGTAATCGCTTGAGAGAGTACGCACACCGTATCTCAGACCTAGTGTATGAAGAGCTAACTGGTGAGAAAGGCGCGTTCTTAACTCGTATCTCTTACGTGGTAGTGAACGATAAAGACAAGTACCCGTATCAACTTCGTGTTGCTGACTACGATGGCTTTAACGAGCGTTTAGTACTTCGTTCTAAGCAGCCTCTCATGTCTCCAGCATGGTCACCAGACGGCAAAAAGCTAGCTTATGTGAGCTTCCAGAATGGCCAAGCTGAAATATTCATCATGAATATTTACACGGGTGAACGTGAGAAAGTGACGTCATACCCTCGTCACAATGGTGCGCCAAGATTCTCGCCAGATGGTACAACATTGGCATTGGTATTGTCGAAAACGGGCAGCCTTCAGGTGTACACACTTGACCTTGCTAGCCGTAAGCTGACTCAAATTACCCGCGGCCGTTCGAATAATACTGAACCATTCTGGCACCCAGATGGCAAGTCTCTTATTTTCACATCGGATCGTGGTGGTAAACCACAGATTTATAATGTAAATTTGTCCAATAATTCGACTTCTCGTATTACTTGGCAAGGTAGCCAAAACTTAGGTGGCCAGATCACTCCTGATGGTCGATTCATGATCATGGTGAATCGCAGCAACTCAGGTTTTAACTTGGCTAAGCAAGATTTGGAAACCGGTGCGGTTCAGGTACTAACAAAAACATTGTTAGATGAGTCTCCAAGTATTGCACCGAATGGAGGTATGGTTATCTATAGCTCTATTTACAACAAAACAAATGTACTATCGATGGTTTCTATCGATGGACGTTTTAAAGCTAGATTACCGGCAACTAACGGACGCGTAAGAGCGCCTGCATGGTCACCGTTCCTCTAGGGAAAATTACATATTCTTTTAGCTATTGATAGTGTTAACTATTGTGGCATTTAACTATCTATAGCACTCTTAGTCGCTGTAGAAACTAAGTTTGATAACGTAAGGAAAAAAAGATGCAACTTAACAAAGTTCTTAAAGGCTTGATGATTGCACTACCAGTGATGGCAGTAACGGCATGTAGCTCAACTGATGAAGCAACATCTGCAACATCTGGTACTGAAAGCAACCAAACAACTTCAGGTTCAGAAGGCAATGTAGACACAACTGTTGTAACGCCAATTGACGCTAACGGTCAACTGTCTGAGCAAGAGCTTAAAGAGCAAGCGCTACGTGAAACTCAAACAATCTACTTCGCATTCGATAACTCTACTATCGCTGGCGATTACGAAGAAATGCTAGCAGCTCACGCAGCATACCTAGTTAAGAACGTTGACATGAACGTTACTATCGAAGGTCACGCTGATGAGCGCGGTACTCCTGAGTACAACATCGCACTTGGCGAGCGTCGTGCACAAGCTGTAGCGAAATACCTACAAGCTCTAGGTGTTCAAGCTGACCAAATCTCTATCGTAAGCTACGGTGAAGAGAAGCCACTTCTTCTAGGTCAATCTGAAGATGTGTACGCTAAAAACCGTCGCGCAGTACTAGTTTACTAATTTTAGTAGACTATATAATTGAGGAATTGCCTCATGTTCAGTAACACAAAGCGAGTCATTTTGCTTTCGTTACTGGCAAGTGCAGCGAACACCGCGTTCGCTGCACCAGCTCCAGTATCCGATCTCAATAGCACCGCAACCAATTCATCATCTTCCTCTCGATCAGCATCTAACGAATCAGATATTGAGCGTTTAGAGCGCCTGCTTCAAAATCGCAATCTCGTTCAGCTTCAAATGCAACAGCAAATCGACGACATGGCACTGGAGATCAGTGAACTTCGTGGTGATCTGGAACGAAACAGCTACGATATGAAGCAAATGCTAGAGCGTCAGCGTGAACTGTTCATTGAACTGGATCGCGTAAGAGGCGAGGTGAAAGCAGCAGGAACAGCAACGGTAGCAGTGGCGGCGAGCGAAGGCTCTAAAGACGCTTCTGGTACGTTCAGTACTGATGTGGATGAGCAAACTGCTTATCAAAATGCTGTAGATATGATTCTAAAGCAACGAGACTACACGGGTGCTATCGCTGCATTCCAAAAGTTTCAAAAAGACTTCCCAGATTCTACCTTCACACCTAACTCACATTACTGGTTAGGTCAGCTTTATTTCGCTAAGAAGCAAGATAAAGAAGCCGTGAAGAGCTTCGCTGCTGTTGTGTCGTACAAAGACTCAAACAAGCGAGCAGATGCACTGGTTAAGCTTGGTGACATAGCAGCGCGCAACAATAACGCGACGCAAGCTAAGAAATATTACCAACAAGTCGTAACCGAGCACCCAAACAGTGCTTCGGCTAAAGTGGCCAAAACCCACTTATAACCAAAATAGGGGTGCTTAGGCGCCTCTTTTTTATACCTGTTCACTTCCGTTTAGTGTTTACTTCTCTTGCTAGTGATGACAACACATCGCCTTGTTTATGCGTTTTAAGCATTAGCTAGTCACCGCTTGCAACCAATCCTTTTTGATCCCAATCGCTGTCCTGTGTAGAATACTCGGATTCTCGGAAGAAGTTGCGTAGAGCAAGAGCAATGAGTCATATACTAGATAAAATCGATACAGTTTACCCGTTTCCGCCTAAGCCAGTTCCATTGAGCGACGCTCAGAAACAGGCCCACATCGCAAACATCAAAAAACTACTTCAAGAAAAAGATGCAGTTCTAATTGCACACTACTACACCGATCCTGAAATTCAGGCTCTGGCAGAAGAAACTGGTGGTTTCGTTGGCGATTCATTAGAGATGGCTAAGTTCGGTAACCGTCACTCAGCAAGCACTTTGATCATCGCTGGTGTTCGTTTCATGGGTGAGTCTGCAAAGATTCTTACTCCTGAAAAACGCATTTTAATGCCAACACTTGAAGCTGAATGTTCGCTTGATCTTGGCTGCCCAGCTGACAAATTTACAGAATTTTGTGATGCTCACCCTGACCACACTGTGGTTGTATACGCGAACACCTCTGCAGCTGTTAAAGCTCGTGCAGACTGGGTAGTTACGTCGAGCATCGCTTTAGAAATCGTTGAAAGCCTAGACGCTGAAGGCAAACCCATTATTTGGGGGCCAGACCGTCACCTAGGTTCTTACATCGCAAATCAAACTGGCGCTGACATGTTGCTTTGGCAAGGTGAGTGTATCGTTCATGATGAGTTCTCAGCTGATGCTTTGAAGAAAATGAAATCGGTATACCCAGAAGCGGCTATCTTGGTTCACCCAGAATCACCAGCAAGCGTGGTTGAACTGGCTGATGCTGTAGGCTCAACAAGCCAACTGATCAAGAAAGCAAAAGAGCTGCCTCATCCACAGATGATTGTTGCGACAGACAAAGGCATCTTCTTCAAGATGCAGCAATTGGTTCCTGAAAAAGAGCTGATTGAAGCGCCGACAGCGGGTGCTGGTGCAACGTGTCGTAGCTGCGCACACTGTCCTTGGATGGCAATGAACGGCCTTGAAGCGATTGAAAACGCGCTTGAGAATGGTGGTGAGCAACACGAAATCTTCGTTTCTGACGAATTACGCGTGAAGTCTCTTATTCCATTGAACCGCATGCTAGATTTTGCAGAGCAGTTAAATGTGCAGGTAAAAGGTAACGCGTAAGTCGTTCTTTTATCTAACCAATAAAAAAACCAGCCAATAGTGCTGGTTTTTTGTATCTGCGTATAGGCCGCCAATATCAATCTTGTGGTCATGTATCTTTTTCTGATGATACATCTTGTTGATATCGCGTATTTTTTCTAGCATGTAAGTAAGAGGAAAAGATTAGAGGCTCGAATGATAATCTGGTTACAACTCAAACGCTGGATCAAAGCAAACATCTTTGTTTTGAATGGCAAAAACTTACTGTTCACTTTTCTTGGCTACATCGCTTTATCGTGGTCGATGCTGTATTTGGCGGGTGAAACAGATTTAACCAGTTCGGTTACCGTATTCGCTTACTACTTGGTGGTGACGGCTTCTACGGTTGGTTATGGTGATTTATCACCGACCACGGTAGCGGGGCAGTGGATCGTTATTCTATTTGTGATTCCAGGCGGGTTGAGCCTTTTTGCCGCGTTGCTCGGTAAAGTGGCGACAGAAGGTGTTGAATATTGGCGAGCGGGCTTGCTAGGAAAAAGGAGAGTTAGAGTGGACAACCACATTTTGATGTTGGGGTGGAATGAGCAAAGAACCATTCATCTCATCCGCATGCTACAACACGAAGAAACGGGTAAACGACCAATCGTGCTATGTACGCGTTCAGATATCGAGAACCCGTTACCCGGTGAAATCAATTTCGTCAAAGTAAACAGCTACACCGATGGCAAAGAGATGGAGAAAACGGGCATTGAGTCTGCAAGTTGCATCCTGATTGATAACCCAGAAGACGACATTACGTTATCTGCGGCGCTTTACTGTGCCAACCGAAACCCTAAAGCGCACCTTCTTGTTTACTTTAAAGATGAAGCGCTGAGCGATTTGTTACACAAGCATTGCCCTAACTCAGAATGTATTCCAGCGGTGGGTGCTGAGATGCTAGCAAAGGCTGCGGTAGACCCAGGTTCCAGTGCGCTTCACCAAGAATTATTGAGCTCAACAAGAGGCATGACACAGTATTCAACGTATTTCCCTGAAGACGCTGAGTCTGTCACCGTCGCGCCTATTTTCTCAGTGTTTAAAGAGAAGTATCAAGCAACTCTGATCGCCATTGATACGGGGAGCGGTATTGAACTCAACCCAGAGTTAGATCAAGTGGTCAGCAGTGGCACTAAGCTGTTTTATATTGCTGATGAGCGAATTGATGACTTCGATTGGAAAGGCTTCTAAAGCGACTATTTTATTTCGTCTGAAAACTAAAAAAGGCCTCATAATGAGGCCTTTTGGCTTGTATAAAGCTAACTGTTATTGAGTTTCAGCCAGTGCAATGCCACGCTGCGTTAGTCCGCAAAGCATCACAGGAACAGCGTTAAAGATCTCTTCGAACTGCTCTAGGCCTTCGATGCCTTGCTCTGCAAGCGTAGCAATTGACGTTTCTGGATCGTAAAGCATGCTCAGTGACAGCAGGACACCGCCAACGAGTGCGTTATCTTCGCTCTCTTCAGGCATTAGTGTTTCCCAATCGTCGCGAGCAATCTGCCAGCCTTGAAGCAAGCCTTCACAAAAATCACGAGCGGCAGTGTTCACCACTTCTTCGTCGTCTAATTGACAAGCTTCAGGCCAAACCCAAGTCCCTTCAATCAGTTCTGGGCGGGTTTTATTCCAAAGCTCGATGATAACTTCAATGTAGCTTTCTAGCTGTTCACCATCCGTAAAAGGTGCGACTTCTTCGCCACCCCATAAGAACGGTAGCCACTCATGCGGGGTTAACACATTCGGTGCCGCTGCCATTGCAGTGACAAAGCCCATTGTTTTGTGTTCTGTGATTAGCTTTCCTTCCAACTCTGGAAGCGCAAGAATATCTTGTAAAGTCAAAGTGAGGTACCGTAAAAGGGAACATATTTGCGCTTATAGTACCAATGAACTTGTGCCAATCAAGCTTCAATCTAAAAAGGCTTGATGTCATGGATGATAAACACTAGGTTTAACAGAAAAGAAAACAATAAAAGAATTATGCAGATACGGTCGTCTTTAAAGAAAAAAAGCATGGTAGCGCTTGGATTATACCTTGCGATGTTTATTGCCATTGTCGGTAGTGTGACGTATTACGTCGTAGAATCCCCTGTGCGCGCCAAATTACAACAAAACCTCGACTTGCGTACGCAACTGTTATCCGCATTGATTACAGAGCCACTCAGTAGTTCTCGAGGCTTCGTAGACAGTCTCGTTGGGTTTGCTCAAGCGCATCGTAACGGTGATGATGTTATTCCGCTCTTTAAGTCCATGTTGGCGGCGAGCGACGATACGATTGTCAGTGCCGGTATTTGGCCCGAACCTTATGCGCTTGATTCTAAAAAGCTTCTCAACAGTTACTTTTTTAATAAAGCCGACGATGGAATAATCGACCAGATATATTCTTACAACAACCCCCAAAATGCCCCTTATCAAGGAGAGTATTGGTACACCTCTGTCGTCAACCAAAAACAAGGCACGATCTCTTGGAGCGATGTGTATATCGATCCATACACACACGTTCGAATGATTACGGCGTCTTCCCCTTATTATTACGACGGTACTTTTGCCGGTGTTGCCACGGTGGATCTCTCGCTCGAAGAGCTGCTTGGTTTTATCAAGAACCACGCCGAAGAATACAACCTTGGCATTACGCTCAGAGATAAGCTTAACCAAGTGTTGGTTTCGCATAACTTTAATCTCGTTGAAGGCATTTACATCAGTAGCAATCAATTTGGTGATTTCGGCTGGCAAGTGGATGTGGTGAACTCCAAATCACGAGTAGAAGACGAAGTGTTTCGTCAGGTGATGAGCATTGAAGGCGGTATCGTTCCGCTATTGCTACTTTGTGTCATGGCGGGGTATTACTTATTGAACCGTTATTTGATTAGTCCAATCACAAGGATTGCAGCACAGGTTGATAGTTCGAAAGCCGGCGAAATCATTGATGTGGATTACTCGAGTGATGACGAAATCGGCCATTTGATTAAAACCTTCAACGAAAAGACCATTTATCTCGAAGCGGAAAAGGTTAAAGCTCAGGCATCCACCAATGCAAAAACCGCTTTCCTTGCGACCTTGTCACATGAAATTCGCACTCCGATGAATGGGGTATTGGGTACCGCTCAAATCCTATTAAAAACGCCTCTAAATTCTGAACAAGAGAAGCATCTTAAGAGCTTGTATGAGTCCGGCGATCATATGATGACTCTACTCAACGAGATCTTAGACTTCTCGAAGATCGAGCAGGGCAGGTTGGATCTTGATGAAACGCGTTTCCCGCTTGATTCGATCATCGGCAGTATTAACAGTGTTTACTACACATTGTCTTCCGAGAAAGGGCTTCAATTCAAAGTGTACTCTGAGGTGACTTCGGGTCGTTGGTACTTCTCAGATAAAGCTCGCCTTCGCCAAATTTTGTTTAATCTATTGAACAACGCGGTGAAGTTCACCTCCAGAGGCTTTGTTGAGGTGTACCTGAAAGAAGTTGTAGAGGGGAGTGACACCTATCTGAGCATTCGAGTTCGTGATACCGGAATTGGTATTTCTAAAGAAGCTCAGAAGCGTATTTTTAAACCGTTTGAACAAGCGGAGTCTTCGACCACAAGGCGTTTTGGCGGTACTGGCCTTGGCCTCGCGATTGTGAAGAAAATTGCCCAGTTGATGGATGGCAGTATTACCGTCACCAGTGAAGAAGGGATAGGCACGAGTTTTGATGTTCGCTTGAAGATTCAGCCATGTCAGCCAGGAGAAATCGAGAGTTTGCCACATAAGAAGTTGGACTACTCTGGCTTAAAGGTACTGATCGTCGAGGACAACCGAACTAACACGGTGATCATTGAAGCCTTCATGAGCAGTAAAGGCTTTACCTGTAAGAGCGTCGAAAACGGTGAACTTGCGATACAAGCCGTGGTTGCTGAGCGCTTTGATTTGGTGCTCATGGATAACCATATGCCTGTGATGGATGGCGTTGAATCAACCACTGCTATTCGTGCTTTGATAGGCGATGTGTCATCGGTATTGGTGTTTGGTTGTACGGCTGATGTCTTTAAAGAGACTCGTGAGCGTATGTTGGGGGCAGGTGTGGATTATATTATTGCTAAGCCGATTGACGAGCGTGAACTGGATGATGCCTT
Organism: Vibrio sp. 10N.261.55.A10; assembly: GCF_041470825.1. NCBI lineage: Bacteria > Pseudomonadati > Pseudomonadota > Gammaproteobacteria > Vibrionales > Vibrionaceae > Vibrio > Vibrio sp. 10N.261.55.A10. The sequence goes on from NZ_JBFRNC010000007.1 coordinate 32,096, forward strand.
GTTCCGCTATTCAAATAAGCTTTATCAATACCATGAAGTAAAAGCGGATGAGCTCGAAAGCCAAGACGTAAAACCACACGATTCGAAAAGTAAAAGCGAGTCACTGCCTAAACCTGATCTTCGCAACAAAGATAACACTGAAGAGCTGTTAGTGACGTTGTATGTGGCGCTAGAAGACAACAACCTAGAACTGATTCAATTTGCACTAGAGAGCCTACGTGTCCACGTTGAAGCTATGAACAACGCGGAACTTACTGAACAAGTCGATAAAGCGTTAGAGCAGGTTGCTTTAGGATCACCACCTACACAAGATGTCATTAATATCATTACTGTAAATCTACCTATGGCTTAAATGTTGTTTAATTACGGTTAGTAAATGACGAACTGTCCAATATTTGACCTTGGTTGGATTTTTTGGTGAAAGTGACTGCTTTTAAAGTGGTTTTTGGTTGTTAATTTACAACTTGATTTTTAATTTGGAGTGTATGACTACTAATCTTGTGATTTAATAGCGACATTATCTGGTGAGGTGCAAATGTGCCTTGTTTATATGTTACTAAATCACTAATTAAGCAGTGATATATTTTAGGTTTGTCGTCAATGAAGTCTCGTGGTCCATTTTGTATTCGAAACGCAGCTGCGGATACATTTGCTATGGTCGTTTTCTGTTTTATTTCTGGCATGATCGTAGAAGTGTTTATTTCTGGTATGACGTTTGAGCAATCTCTTGCTTCTCGAACGTTATCTATTCCTGTAAACATTGCTATCGCTTGGCCTTATGGCGTTTTTCGTGATTGGTTCTTACGCAATGGTGCAAAACTTTCAGAAAGCTCATTGATGAAAAACTTGTCTGATTTGATGGCATACGTGTTATTCCAGTCTCCAGTGTATGCGGGTATTTTGTTGGCAGTGGGTGCTTCAGGCGACCAGATCGTTACGGCTGTCACCAGTAATGCAGTTATCTCGTGCGGTATGGGCGTACTTTACGGCTACTTCCTCGATATGTGTCGTCAATGGTTTCGAGTTCCTGGCTACTATCAACAAGCTTAAGAAAAGCAACAAGCGTAAGTGCAGCGAAAGAATGAAATTTGGTTTGTTTTTGATCTAATGAGTTAATTTGTAATCGAACAAACCGAAAAAGGCACTTTTTTTGAGAATGCCCCTTGACCAAAGCAAGCAGAATCAATAAAGTAGCGCCTCGTTGAGTGACATGCTCAACACACAATTTGTGGAAGGATGGCTGAGTGGCTTAAGGCGCTCGCCTGGAAAGCGAGTATACGTTTATAGCGTATCTGGGGTTCAAATCCCCATCCTTCCACCACTATTCAAAACCCTAGCAGAAATGCTGGGGTTTTCTCGTTTTAGAGCCTCTATATCCCACCTCATCTGTATACCTCCCTAATATCCGTTCCTTTAATCATTGCTTTATAGTTATAATCTCTATTAATACCGTCGCAGAATTAACCATATTAGGTGTTTTTATCATAGATAATCGCTTGATTTTTTGGCGTGAACCTAGATTATTAATAGTACGCAATATTATGAATAATCTAACTATTAGGAATCCATAACCTCATGACAGAAACCCTAGTTTCTCCAATGCTCTCTTTTACGATCGCGATTTCATTACTGTTTATCGGTAAAGGTTTGATCGAGCGATCTGAAGTATTAAGAAAGTATTCACTGCCAGAGCCTGTGATTGGTGGCTTTGTCTGCGCAGCGACCGTAGCGGCGCTTTACTATATTTTTGAAATCCAAATCACTTTTAGCCTAGATGTCAGAGACTTTTTGCTTCTCTACTTTTTTGCTGGCATCGGGCTCCAAGCGGATATTAAAACACTGATTAAAGGCGGGCGACCGTTGTTCATCCTACTGTGTCTTGCTGCCATTTTTATCGTGTTGCAAAACGTAGTCGGAATGGCAGTCGCTTCTGGCTTTGGAATGGATGCGAAAGCAGGCTTGCTATCTGGGTCTGTTAGCTTGATAGGCGGCGTAGGCACAACGTTAGCTTGGGCGCCAATGTTTGTGGAAGAGTTTGGTATTGCTAACGCGCTCGAACTTGGTGTCGCTTCAAACACGGTTGGTTTAATTGCAGCGTGTGTGATTGGTGGTCCGATTGCGAACTACCTGCTCAATAAACACAAAGTAAGCCCTTCTAATGAAGAAGAGGTTACGGTTGGTGCATTCCAAGAGAGTGAAACAAAAACAGAGCTTAGCCACTACGGCGTTCTGTGGGCGTGGTTGATTCTTAACTTAACACTAATGCTGGGTTACAGCTTGAGTGAAGTTATCGACTCGATGGGCCTAAAACTGCCGTTATTCGTTAGCTGTTTGATCGCAGGTATCCTAATCGGAAACGTTGGTCGCGCACTGTTTAAGAAACGTCGTACACAAGAGAAAATCGCTCAAGGCCGCAAAGGCTTAGCGATGATCTCTGATATTTGTTTAGGCATGTTCTTGACCATGGCATTGATGGGGTTGCGTATCTGGGATCTCGATGGACTGTTTGGCTATATCTCTGTTGTCATGAGTATCCAGATCTTGCTTTCCCTGTTGTTTACTGTGTTTGTCGTTTATTACTTGATGGGAAGAAACTACGATTCTGTGGTGATATGTTCAGGCTTCGGTGGTATCACTCTAGGCTCGACCGCAACAGCAATTGTGAACATGACCGCAGTAACTCATCGATATGGCGCAAGCCCACAAGCATTCATTGTGGTGCCATTAGTATGTGGTTTCTTTGTTGATTTGATCAACGCATTGGTGATCAGTTTCTTTGTTGGTCTGTAGTGAAGTGACCGGTTATTGACTGCTTGAGGTTTACATCGGGATAATGACCACAAAGGCGATGACGAAAGTTGTCGCCTTTGTTTTATCGACAGCAAGCTAAAACACGTATATCAGCCTTTGATGTGATGTCTTGAAGTGACTCGGTGCACAAGTTAGTAAGAGCAATGACGATCTTGATAAATTGGGATATATGTTCGCAGCAAATTTGTGAGACGCTTGATTAAGTGTCAGTTGAATTACAAGGAAGTTGAATGCACCACTTTAATATCCGTGCTCTCGAGTACTTAAACGCGTTATCAAAATACAGGTCGTTACGTAAGGCATCTAAGATGATGAACGTTGACCCTGCCGCGATGAGTCGAATGCTGACACAGTTAGAAGCGCAAGCGGAAATGAAAGTATGGGAGCGCAACAACCGCCAATCTCTGCTGACTGAGGCGGGGAACGAACTGTTGAACTACTATCGCTCCATTGTTCGTGGAGAGGCGGCAGTGCTTGCTCGACTAACCAAGCTTAAAAACCTCAAGGGCGGTAATGTTAGCATCGCGATTGGAGAAGGATTTATTACTAACTTGGTCTCTAAACCGATGCAAACCTTCATGGCTCGATACCCTGATATCAATTTATCGATTGAAATTGCAGGTGCATTGGATGCCGTGAAAATGTTAGAAGATCAACAGATAGATTTCGCGATCACCTATGCGTCTGCACCTCATCCTAAACTGCATTCACACGTCGAGCGTAGTCATCCGCTCGAATTGATTGCTCCGAAGGGGCACTTCCTTACGATGAAAGATGCACCAGTGGTAATGCAAGATATTCAAGACGCTTCTCTCGCCTTGATCGATAACTCGACCGGTATGGGGAGGCTGGTAAAGCAGGCTGAACAAATTTCCCATCTTACCTTGCAGCCAAAACTTCAAACTAACTCAGTCACGGCACTGACTAACTTCGTTTCAGCAGGGTTGGGCGTCACCTTTATGCCTAAGCTCACTGTGATCGATGAGATAAAGTCAGGGCAGATAGAAGTGGTTGCGACCGAGTTGGAGATGCTATCGAAGGCGACGGTTAAGGTTCAATCTTTGAAAGGCCGTGCACTAACGCTACAAGCGGAAACCTTGTTAGATTTCTTACTCGAGAACGCCACTTTCTTGAGTCATGACGCTTACAATATCTAGGCTTAATCAGTTTACTTAGCGACTCCTACCTAAGCTTTCAAATACCGCCAATATCACACTTCCAAACTGCTGGATTTGTTTTCGAGTCGAATTGATGTTTTGTCAATGCCACCTCTATTGTTAAGTCAACACATGCGGAATAAGTTACAAATTATTAACGAAACGAGTTTTAGACTGACAGCTGTGTTCGACAGATTTGGCTTTGTCAGGCATTAGGGGAAGAGAATGGAAGTTATTGTAATTGGCAGTGGTGTTATTGGATTGACCAGCGCATGGTACTTGGCAAAAGAAGGTCACTCGGTCACGGTTATTGATCGTCAAGATAGCAGTGGCAAAGAAACCAGTTTTGCGAATGCCGGGCAAATTTCTTACGGTTATTCATCACCATGGGCGGCACCGGGCATCCCTTTGAAAGCGATGAAATGGCTTACCCAAGAACATGCGCCACTTAAAGTGAAGCCTTCTCTTTCTCCAGAGTTAATGTCTTGGGCGACTAAGATGCTCGCCAACTGTAATGAAGCCAAGTACGCACAGAATAAATCGCGGATGTTACGAGTCGCTAACTACAGCCGAGATTGCCTGACTCATCTAAGAATCAGTGAAGATTTGGCTTATGAGGGCAGGCAGAAAGGCACCTTGCAAGTATTCCGAAGCGAGAAGCAACTCGATGCTATTCAGCAGGATATGAAGCTATTAACAGAGAGTGGAATCGAACACTCGCTGTTTGATGTTGAACAGTGTCTGTCAGTGGAGTCTGGTTTAGCAGACGTTAAAGACAAGCTGGTGGGCGGCCTGTATTTACCACACGATGAAACCGGTGATTGTCATCAGTTCTGTTTAGCGCTGACTGAGAAGGCCAAGCAACTTGGTGTTAGGTTCGTGTTTGATACTGAAGTGGTAAGTTTGAATCATCAGAACCAAACCATAAAGAGCATTACGACAACTCAAGGTGAATTCAAAGCGGACGCTTATGTGGTAGCTTCGGGAAGCTACTCTCGTGAGCTGCTCAAGCAAGTGGATTTATCAATCCCGGTTTATCCAGTCAAAGGGTATTCGTTAACACTTCCGATCGTGAGTGCAGATAAGTCGCCGACCTCTACAGTAATGGATGAAACCTACAAGGTAGCGATGACTCGTTTCGATGACCGAATTCGTATTGCAGGGACGGCAGAGCTTGCTGGCTTCAATTATCTTATTCCTGAAAAACGTAAAGCCACGATTGATATGGTGATAAAAGATCTTTTCCCACAGGCGGGGGATTTCTCTAAGGCAGAATACTGGACAGGGTTAAGACCGATGACTCCGGATGGTACGCCTATAATCGGCGCGACGCCTATCAAGAACCTATTTACAAATACTGGACATGGGACATTAGGTTGGACAATGGCATGTGGCTCAGGAAAGATCTTGGCAAGCGTGGTCAGTGGCTCTGCTAGTGATATAAAAACTGATGACTTGAGTATCCACCGCTATATGTAAAAGCAAGCCGTTAGTTATCTTGCCTATGGTTTGATGATATCGACATTAGGAGCATGAAGCGGATGCACCTAATGTTGTAAATCTAGGTGCATGGTTTTAAGTCTCCTCTATTTATAATCACGAGATGACTTGAGACTTAAATGATCTTAGCTCTGGCGGTAGCTCCTTATTTACGAGGTTAATAGCTTTGCGATGTTCTAATCCAATGGATCTCACTACGTCCCCGAAATGTTGGTTAAACAATAGCTCGAAATCACCACTGAGTTTGTAGTCTTGCAGTTTGTCCTCAAGTAATTGAGCCAGTTGAGCCTTGTCTGGGTGGACATAGAAGACCAGAGGAAGAGGGTAATAAAGCATAATACTTTTTTCTATGACTAACCCATCCAGGGAATAGGTATGTTCTTGGTATATGCTTTCAACTTCATTGGCTCCGAGTGACACATAATCACATTTTTTATCTGAGAGAAGTTTCAGAATCTCTGGTAACGTTCCTCGCTCTAGTACTCGATATCCATTTGCTCTAAACAGCTCAGCATCAGCCCATGTCGCAGGAATTCCAGCGATAAGTGATTTCAGTTTATTGCTGTTGATATTATGGAATGTGGGTTGATCTTGTTCCCTAATTATCAGGATACGGTGTCCTAATAAGCCTTTACAAATTGGAGAGTTGAGTTTGATTGCAGGCTTATCAGCAAATTTACGGTTTCCCGCCACCGTGACGAGTACATCATAATTCTTGCGGAATATATTTCCTTCATCCTCAGCTCTTGGAAAGTCTGTATTATCGCTGTGAACGACAATAGGTTCGTTCGGATCCCAATTCAACAAGCTATGAATTAGCTCCAACTCATAGTGCTGTCTTTTACCTGATTTATTGCCATTCCAAAAGTTAAACATAGTTGTCCTAAGGGGGAACTTACATTTTATGACTGGTATGCTGACATAGGTTTAGCGCCCAAGAAAGCGCTTTCTTTTGTTTTTGAGAGAATCATACATAGATACAGTCTATGTATGTTGAGAATCGCGACGGAAAGGCTATTTTAAAGAAAGCACATAAGTTCATTGATGGGTTAGAGGTTCGACGATTAGGAAAGACCATGGGGGTACCATTAGTGAATTTTAACTTATTGTTTTTAAATTGTTTTTCGTGTTAGTGAACAATTAATGTGACGAATGGCACTGTTGTGTATTTCTATTCTCAATCTACTCTAAATTTGTGATCTATGGTTCGTTTCACCGAAATGTAAGTTGAAGAATCATTCTATCGGCTTATTATCCACCTAAAGAAAGCGGTTTCTTGATGCGAGTTGCCGATAGTGAATACGAAAACACCCCCTTTTTTAAAGTTAAAAGAAAGCGCTTTCTTTCTGGTTATTATCATTAAAAGGACAACGTGATGCACAAAAAGACATTGATTGCTTCGCTCGCCATTGGAGCTTTATTCGGAGCCTCTGTACAAGCAGATGAAGTTAAGCAGGGTGGCACACTAACGGTGCCAATTATCAATACTGGCTTTGTTGAAAACTTTAACCCTTATACAACTAAAGACTTGCTGCATGGGGTAATGTTTGAGCCATTGGTCGTATTCAACAACATGACAGGTGATGTTGATTATCGCCTGGCTGAGTCGGTTGAGTATTCAACTGACCTGAAAACATTGACGCTTAAGTTACGAGAGAATTTGAAGTGGTCTGATGGTTCAAAGTTAACTGCAGACGACGTTGTTTTTAGCTTTATGTTGACTAAAGAGGCACCAGCTTTTGACCAGAAAGGTATTTGGTCTTCAGGTAATTTAAAAGAAATCAAATCTATTGACGCGCGAACCGTCGTGTTTGAGCTGACGGAAGCGGATTCTACATTTGCTTGGAACTTAGAGCGTTACCATATTGTACCAAAGCATATTTGGTCGAAAGTTGAAGAGCTGACAACGTTTACCAACCTTAACCCGGTAGGTAGTGGCCCAATGACGACGGTTAAATACATTAAACCGCAACAGATGGAGCTGTGCCGAAACCCAAATTACTATTTAGAAAATAGACCTTATTTAGATTGCATCAACTTCCGTTCTTACAATGACAACTCTCAGATCCAACCTGCCTTAATCAAAGGTGAGATTGATTGGGGTTCAAATTTTATTGCTGACGTTGAGTCAACATTTGTCGATATGGATAAAGAAAATAACCATTTTTGGTATCCAGCGAATGATGCTATCCACCTTTACGTAAATACCAAAGAAGCGCCATTTGATGACCTAAGAGTACGACAAGCACTTTCTATGGCTCTTGATCGTGAAACCATCGTTGATATTGCTGCTTACGGTTATCCGACCGCAAACTTCAATGCTGGTGGCATCGGTGAGCTATACGAAACGCACATTGATAAAAATGTATCTAAGAAATATGGTTATCTAACTAAGTACGATGTTGAAAGAGCCAACGCTTTACTTGATGAAGCGGGCTTAGTTGACAAAAACGGTGATGGATTCCGCGACAAAGCAAACGGGGAAACGGTTGAGTTTGATATCGAGGTTGTAAACGGTTGGACCGACTGGATCCAAGTGGTTCAGATGGTATCTGAATACTTTGAAGAAGTGGGTGTGAAAGCAAACGTTAAGACTGTGGATTGGGCGGTATATGACAGCAATTTGAAAGAAAGCAAATATACCATGTCAATTAACTGGTCAATGGTCGCGACAAATCCAATCTTGGCGTACCAAGAGTACTTCTCAACGTCTCGAATCGGAAAAACTTGGCATGCTGGTCACGGTGTTAATTCACCAGAAATCGACGCATTGATCGACAGCTTCGGCAAAATTGGTGATGCAGAGCAGCAAGAGAAAGTGTTGAGTGAACTTCAGGAATTTACGGCTGAAAACCTTCCCTTTATCCCTCTATTTTCTAACCCAACTTGGTTCCAATACAGTACTAAACATATTGTTGGTTGGCCAAGTGAAAAAGACCCATACGTACAGCCAGTATGGTACGACGGTGGTAAGAGAGTAATAATTCTCAACAATCTACACCTTAAGTAAGTTATTTTTGAGAGGGCTACAGCTTAGGTTGTAGCCCCTAGGTTAAAAGATTTTTATGTCGTTTTTAATTCGCCGATTTGGCTTCTATTTTACCGCTTTCTTAATCGCTATCTCGTTTAATTTCATGTTGCCTCGCCTAATGCCAGGAGATCCTGTTGATGCTCTTTTCGCTGCAGCTCAAGGTCGAATGGATCCTGCTCAAATGGATGCTGTTCGTGAAATGTACGGTTTTGTTGATGGCAATGTTTTCGAACAATACTTCGCGTATATGAAAAGCGTATTCACTCTTGATCTGGGACCTTCAGTGCTTATGTTTCCTGTAAGTGTTTCAGATGTCCTTGCTATGGCACTGCCGTGGACTATGTTCCTAGCGCTTGGTTCGCTGATTGTTGCTCTTATCATTGGTGTCAGTATTGGTACGTATGCATCGTATCGACGTGAAGGGCTATTTGGACAAATTGTTCCGCCAGTTTTGGCATTTATTAGTAACTTCCCGTACATCGTGACCGCGTTACTGTTGTTCTATTTCTTCGGTTTAAAACTCGAACTATTACCTTTGGCATACACTTATGACCCATCGCTAGAGCCAGGTTTTACATGGGAGTTTATTTCTAGTGTGGCTAAACACGCTGTGTTGCCTATGGGCTCTATGGTCCTGGTTGGGATCGCAACATGGGTCTTCAATATGCGTAATGCGATGATCAATGTGTTGGGTGAAGATTACGTAACGATGGCTGAGGCCAAAGGCTTGAGTAGTTATCGTGTTATGTCTCGCTATGCTGGTCGAAATGCCATCCTTCCTGTTGCGACCGCTATTGCAATGGCAATCGGATTCTCATTCGCAGGCTCAATCATGACCGAAGTGGTTTTTAACTACCAAGGCTTGGGGAACATCCTTCTTAAAGGCATAGTTGCTCGTGATTACCCACTTATCCAAGCCATTCTTCTTATCTTGGTGACAGCGGTACTGACCGCTAACTTTATTGCCGACCTTCTATATGTCTGGCTTGACCCTAGAATCTCGAACTGAGGCGCATGATGGATAATTTAATGGATACTCAAAAAACCGCTAACCAGCCGAATATGCCAGTACGTGAGCCAAAATGGTCGTGGAAAAACGTAAAGAAAACTCTCGGTAAAGCTTACGCATTTTTCTACGGTAACCCTCCAGCCATTGTAGGTACTTTTTTACTTACGATTGTCTTAGCTGGGGCGTTATTTGCGCCTGTATTATCGACTCATAATCCAGAAAAGCGCGTAGCACGTCCACATATTGCACCAAGTTCTGAGCATATTATGGGCACTACTCGTAGCGGGCGTGATGTATATAGCCAGGTTCTATTTGGAGCAAGAAAGTCGCTTACTGTTGCGATCTCTGCGGGCGTAATCGCGATGACAATAGCAGTGCTCGTCGGGGTTTCATCTGGTTACTTTGGTGGAAAAGTCGATGAACGCTTGAACTTCGTTACTAACGTATTTCTTGTGTTTCCACAGTTGCCCTTGCTGATTGTTCTCGCCGCATTCTTAGGGCAGGTCGGTTCGCTGGTTATTACCGTGTTGTTAGGAATAACCTCCTGGCCTTGGGGAGCTAGGGTGATTCGTGCACAGACCATGGCAATTAGAAGCAAAGAATTCATCATTTCTGCAGAAGTTATGGGTGAATCAAAAATCCGCATTATTTTAGTAGAGATCTTACCAAACTTAGTTTCGATTGTTTTTGGCGGGTTCCTAGGCACGGTTATCTACGCAATGGGCTCTGAAGCTGGTCTAGGTATTTTAGGTTTAGGTGATGCAACAGAAGTGAGTTGGGGCTCTATGCTGTATTGGGCACAGACCTCTTCATCGTTATATACCGGAGCGTGGTGGGAAATGCTGGTTCCTGCATTGGCGTTAGCGATTACTGGTGGTGGACTCGCATTGATTAACATGTCAATTGACCAAGTGAGCAACCCTAAATTACGTACGGGCCCACACATCAAACTGTGGCACAAACTTAAAAAAGAAGCAGATAAACGCCGAGGCCTATAATGAGCAATCTATTAGAAATTAATAACCTGTGTGTTGATTACGTTTCTCCTAATGGCGTAGCAAGAGCCGTTAATGACGTTAGTATTTCCATTGCGCCCGGTGAAACGCTCGGTATTGCCGGTGAGTCTGGTTGCGGTAAAAGTACATTGGCTTTTGCTATATCACGCCTACACAAAGCACCAGCGCTTATCTCTGAGGGTGAAATACTCTACAAAGGGCAGGATGTTTTAAAGATGAACAACAAGCAGTTACGTGACTTCCGTTGGAATGACGTTTCTATTGTTTTTCAAAGCGCAATGAACTCACTTAACCCTGTCATTACCATCGGTGAGCAGCTAACGGACGTTATTCTAGCGCACAGAAAAATACCTTATAAACAGGCTCACGATCGTGCGGTCGAGCTGTTAGGAACGGTTGGGATTCATGGCGACAGAATGTCGAGCTTTCCCCATCAACTGAGTGGAGGTATGCGTCAGCGAGTTGTTATTGCGATTGCTTTGGCGCTGGAACCTAAACTGATCATCATGGACGAGCCAACAACGGCACTTGATGTAGTGGTTGAACGTGAAATCTTGAATGAACTGTATGAGCTTAAGAGTAAGTTTGGCTTCTCTATTCTGTTTATTAGTCACGACTTAAGCCTCATGGGCGAAATTGCTGATCGAATTGGCGTGATGTATGCGGGTAACCTTATTGAATTAGGTGATGCGAAAACGGTATTTAGTGAACCTAAGCATCCTTATACAAAAGGGCTTATCTCTTCATTCCCGACTATTCATGGGCCAAAAGAACGTCTCTACGGGATCCCTGGGAATCCTGTCAACCTTTTGGATACACCTCAAGGATGTAACTTCCAAGAGCGATGTGGCGAATGCATTTCAATGTGCATTAAAAGTGAGCCTCGTTTGGGCGCTATTGCGACTGGGCATCACGTATCTTGTCACCTAGTTTGAGCGAAAGATTATGAATACTTTAAAGAACGTTGATAAAAGCGAAGTTATCTTATCAGTTAAGAATTTGGTAAAAGATTTCCCACTTGGCCAGTCAGTCAAAAGCAATATGATGCGAGCCGTAAATGATGTTTCATTTGATCTTCGTAAAGGAGAAGCATTAGCGATTGTTGGCGAATCTGGCTCAGGGAAAAGCACAGGAGCTCGAATTCTTACCCGAATTTACGATAAGACGGCTGGAGATATCGAATTCAAAGGTGAGCCTCTGTCTGATTATATTGAAAAATATGGTGAGCTTGAATATGCACGCCAAGTGCAAATGATTTTTCAAGACCCGTTTGGCTCGTTGAATCCTGTACATACGATTTACCACCATATTGCGCGACCATTACTTATCCATAAACGAGCAGAAAAAGAAGCGATTCCGAACCTCGTTTATGAATTGCTTGAAATGGTTGGGCTTACACCAGTTAAAGAGACCGCAGAGAAGTACCCCCATGAACTAAGTGGTGGACAACGACAGCGTGTTGCAATTGCACGCGCAATTGCTGTTAGCCCTGAAGTTATCCTAGCTGATGAACCTATCTCTATGCTTGATGTGTCTGTGCGGTTAGGAATCTTAAACCTAATGGCTGACTTGAAGGATAAGCATGGTATTTCGTTCATGTACATCACTCATGACATTGCGACAGCGCGTTATTTTGCTGAGAAAACGGCGGTGATGTATGTAGGACATATGGTCGAATGGGGCAATAGCGACAACGTCACTCAGAACCCACAACATCCGTATTCTCAGTTGTTGTTGTCAGCAGTGCCAGAAGTCGGTAAATCGGGCAAGCGTGACATGAACGTGAAAAAAGGCGATATCCCTTCTTGGAAGCCAAGTAGCGTAGGTTGCCCGTTCGCAAGCCGTTGTATGAAAGCCGATAAACTTTGCACGCAATCAATACCAGAACCGACTCAAATTGCAGAAGAGCATTTTGCTCGTTGTCATCATTTGTAAACTTTAAATCCTTTTTGAAACGCAAAAGAAAGCGCTTTCAAAGTTTAAGTGTAAGAATTTTTTGGAATTTTGATATGAAACAAGACTACAACTCAACACCAGAGGTCGATGGCAAGTTCGTTGATTTAGATGGTGAGCGTTACTACCAAATCTCTAATGTTGACCAAATGACGCCATTCTTTATTAGCGTTGTATCGTCGAGCGATCACTGGTTATTTATTTCATCAACAGGCAGCCTTTCAGCTGGACGCATTCGTCCGGAAAATGCGCTTTTTCCTTACAAGTCTGTTGACCATATTCATGAAAATGCGGAAAACACCGGCTCAAAATCCATCTTCCGTATTGAACATGGCGACAAGGTTGTACTTTGGGAACCGTTTAATACATTCCATGATGGTATTTTTGATGTTGAACGCAATCTTTATAAAAATACGATTGGAGACAAGATTGTATTTGAAGAGATAAACCATACTTTGCAACTACAGTTCCAATACAGCTGGAATACGAGTGAAAAATACGGCTTTATTCGTCGTTCAAAACTGACCAACCTCGCGAGCTTTGAGCGTAAAGTCGAAGCACTAGATGGCTTACAAAATATACTTCCTTCAGGCGCTCCGTTATCAGCTCTTCAAACAAGAAGTGCATTAGTTGATGCGTACAAGTGGAATGAACAAGTTGATGGTAGTTCATTAGCTCTGTTCAGCATGTACGCGAAATTGAGCGATAGAGCCGACCCTGCTGAATCTTTGCTAGCGACGACAGTCTTCAGCTTAGAAACGGAAAGCAGCCAAATTTTATTGACGAGTGCTCAAGTTAATGCGTTCAGAAAAGGTCGAGCGGTTAAAAGTGAACCTTTAACGAAAGGGGTTAGAGGGAGCTATTTAGTTCATAAGTCTCTGACGCTGCGAGCACATCAAACCAAAGTTTGGTCGATTGTCGCTGATATAGACAAGACTCATTCCGATATCTGTCAGCTTCAATCTGAGCTCTCTGTTCCTGCTAACCTAGCACTAGCTTTAGAAAAGAGCGTTGCAGATAATCAAGATGAATTGATCACATTAATGTCTGGCGCGGATGCGTGGCAAATAACAGCTGAAGAAAATACCAGCGTTCACCATTATGCCAATGTGTTGTTCAATAACATGCGTGGTGGCGTGTTTGAAAACGGCTATATGTTAGAAAAGGTTGACGTAGTTAAAACTATGGAAAAGGCCAACTCTCAGGTAGCTGGCCGCCATCAAGACTTTTTTGATCAGTTAGGGGATGTTTTCAGCCATTCTGAATTAGTTTCGCGCGCTAAAGCGACAGGGGATTCTCAATTAGTTCGATTGAGCTACGAGTATCTACCGCTTACTTTTGGACGTCGTCATGGTGACCCTAGTCGCCCTTGGAACCACTATGAGATTAAGCTTAAAGATGAAAATGGCGAACGCTTACTTTCTTATCAAGGCAACTGGCGTGATATTTTCCAAAACTGGGAAGCGATGGCTCTTAGTTATCCAGGGTTCATCAAATCATTCATCTCTAAGTTTGTTAATGCTTCAACGGTGGATGGTTACAATCCGTATCGAATTACTAAAGATGGTGTAGATTGGGAGCTGTTAGAGGCGGATGATCCTTGGAGTAACATTGGTTACTGGGGCGATCATCAAATCATTTATCTATTAAAATTCCTTGAGTTAGCAGACAAATTTGAGCAAAGCGATCTTATCGAATTACTAGAGAGTGACATTTTTAGTTATGCCAACGTGCCTTACGAGCTTTGTGGAGTTCAAGGCCTCTTTGATAACCCTAAAGATACCGTAGAGTTCAACCAAGACTTGCAGGAATTGACAGAGCAACGTGTAAAGAGCTTAGGCAGTGACGGTCGCTTGTTGATGACGGGTGACCAAGAAGTTTATATGGTCAACTTAATGGAGAAGATACTCGTCCCTTTATTGGCGAAATTGAGTAACTTAGTGCTTGATGGTGGTATTTGGCTCAATACACAACGTCCAGAATGGAATGATGCAAACAACGCTATCGTTGGCAACGGCCTCTCAATGGTAACCTTGTACTACATGCGTCGCTATGTTGCCTTTATGCAGCGCCTGTTAGAGAAGTCACCATCGTCATACAGTATTTCCAAAGAAGTGTTTGAGTGGATGTCTTCTGTTACACAGATCGTTTCAGAGGCAAATACAGAGATTCGTCAAGATACGGTCACTCGTCAAACGCGTAAAGCAATGCTGACTAAGCTGGCTAAATCCGCTGCTAATTATCGTGAGCGCGTGTACCGAGTAAATGGATTCTCAGGGAAAACGAAAGTTGAGAAAGAAGCGATTGTTCAATTGATGGGCGCGAGCTTAAAAGTCCTAGATTCTACGATTGCAAACAACTTGCGTGAAGACGGTTTGTACAATGCGTATAACATCTTGAGTTGTTCTGGTGAGAGCTTAATGGTTGAAGAGCTTTACCCTATGCTAGAAGGGCAAGTTGCAGTATTGAGCTCGGGTCTATTATCATCTAAACAAGCGGTTGAGTTGTTGGATAAATTGTTTGCCAGTGACATGTATCGTGCTGATCAAAATAGCTTCATGCTTTACCCTGACCGTGAGCTGGCTTCTTTTATGGACAAAAACTGTTTAGACGCTAAAGACATTGACCAGAGCAAATTGTTAAGCATGATGGTTGTTGCCAAAGATAACCGATTAGTAAACCAAGACAGCAAAGGTTCTTACCACTTCAATTCAAGCTTTGAAAACAAAGGTTTCCTTCAGGCTGCGATTGATGAAATTAAAGCCGATTACCCGTCAATTAGTGATGATGAATTTTGTCATGTATCTAGTTTGTATGAGCGTGTATTCAACCATAAAGCCTTTACTGGGCGTTCGGGAACCATGTTTGGTTATGAAGGTTTAGGTTGTATCTATTGGCATATGGTTTCTAAGTTGCTGCTAGCTGTGCAAGAAAACTATCAGCATGCTTGGAGTATGGACTCTAATAGCCAGGAAACTCTTAAATTAGCGGATTACTATTACAAAGTGAGAGCTGGTATTGGTTTCAACAAAACGCCGGAAAACTACGGTGCGTTTCCGACGGATCCGTATTCTCATACGCCAAAGCACTCTGGAGCACAGCAGCCAGGCATGACAGGGCAAGTTAAGGAAGAAGTGATTACTCGTTTTGGAGAGCTAGGTCTAGAGGTCGTTGATGGCACAATTGTAATTAACCCTTCACTTCTTAGTCCTAAAGAGTTCTTACAAAAAGCGGCGACTTTTGACTGCCAAAATATTGAAGGACAAATGCAGAGCTTTATTGTTCAGGCTGGGCAACTGGCTTTTACTTACTGTCAGGTACCGTTTATTTACCAACTCAATGATGAGCCAACACAGGGTATTGAAGTTCAGTTTAAAGACGGAACAAGTGAGGCATTTGCATCGTTAACGCTAAACCATGAAATGGCTTCACAGCTCTTTTCTCGTAGTGGTCTTATTGAGAAAGTCGTTGTCGTGTTGTCAAAGCACCAGTTACTCTAATTCTAATTTAAAGTGAAATAAAAAGGCTCTAAGTGAATACTTAGAGCCTTTCTTTTAAGTGTAAAAAATGGGGTGCTTGATATACAAAAATCAAAGCTTAGCCACGGACTCTCTTACAATCAATGTCGGGGTTAGTTTGTGCTTCAATGGGTAGTCGCGTTTATTAATTAACGATAAAACACCTTTTGCAGCTTCTTCTCCCATCTCATGAACTGGAAAGTCGACCGTCGATAAGCGAGGACGAATATGCTGGCTATGAGTATCGTTATCGAAGCCTACGACTGAAAGGTCTCGCCCAATAATGAGGTTTCGCTCTGCTGCTACGTCATATACAGCAAGCGCGATGTTGTCATTTTGACAGAAAATCGCGGTGATCTCAGGGTCTCGGTCTAACAAGCGTCGCGCAGCTTCGTGGTTGCCTTGATGATCAAAGCGTCCCTCTACAAACAGCCCTGCGTCGTATTCGATACCGAACTCTAACAAGGCATTTCGATATCCTTGAAAGCGATCTCTACTATCAACTTTACTCAACTGGCCTGTGATACAAGCGACTTTTTTATGCCCATTTTCAAGTAAGTGCTTCGTTGCAAGGTAGCCACCAAGCTCATTATCAATGTAAATACAGCGATCAGAAATCTCAGGAATAAAACGGTTGAGAACAATCATTGTTTCACTGTCTTTCGCGATTTTGATCAGTTCGTCATCACTGAGCTTGTCTGAGTGAACAATGAGGCCATCCACAAGTTTAGATTGCAAAAACTGGATAGAATCGAGCTCTTTGGTTCGTGATTCCTGGCCACTTGTAACGATTAAGTGAATATTATTTTGGCGAACGGTATCTTCGGCTGTATGCATTAATGGTCCATAGAAAGGCCCATCAAGCGAACCAACTAGCATGCCAATGCTATTTGAACGACTGGAGGCTAGAGCTTGTGCAAACGCATTAGGCTTGTAGCCCAGTTGCTCAATAGCTTTGAATACTTTTTCGCGATTGGCTTCCTTTACCGTAGGGTGACCATTTAATGCTCGTGAGACGGTTGATTGAGAAACTTGAGCAAGTTCAGATACTTCTTTAATGGTGATCAATGGTAGTGGCCTTATCTCTACAAGGAGTGAACTAAGCTATATTACCTTCGTGATCAATAAGAGCCTAGTAATCCAATGATTAATATTTAAAAACTCTGAACTGCTTAACGCTAAATTTGAAGGTCAAGCATACAAAGTAAGGTAACGAATATTTTCATATACTCGATTAAATATCAAGCAAGCGCTTTCTTTGTTGTTGTAGTGAAAGTGAATCTGTTTTTCTGATCTTAGTTATGAACTAGATAAAATAGAAGTCTGAGAATAAAGGGCTACTAGGGCGTTATCGCAGATAATTGGGTTATGAAAATTCTTGGGAATCTATATAAACCGCAATGAACTTTAGCAAAATGTGAAACCCAACAAGAAAGCGCTTTCTTAAAGTGAGCGTTGTCTCTTTTTTGAACTATGCACTTTTATATACTCATTTTGAAAAAGTCGTGCATGGCATATTCATATTAGATCCATGCTCGCGGAGTTATTCACTAATCGACTTTCTTTTATGGGTGCCGACATTACGTGTCGCCTGCATTGAAAGTCGTGATACAAGGAGTTGTAATGCAACATCTAACCAATCAGGTAAAGATATTAACGTCTTTTATTTCTGCCGCTTTGATGTCTGGCTGCACGGCGATAGAGCTGCCGGTATCCGAAAGTCCGGACTTAGCTCAAACTGAAAAACCGATCGTGCTATCCCATGCTCCAGTTACTTTAAGTCCAGACTGGCTATTGGTATGGGAAGACCAGTTTGAAGGCGAGCAAATAAATAAACGTAATTGGTCATTAGAAGTGAACTGTTGGGGGGGCGGGAACAATGAACAACAGTGCTACACGGATGATCCCAATAACGCATTTGTTAAAGATGGCTTTTTACACATTGTCGCGCTGAAGCAAAGTCATACTGGGCCTGACAATGCTGAAGGTACGATTGGCGGAGCAACTAAGACACTCCCTTATACTTCTGCGAGGCTTAGCACAAAAGACAAGCGTGACACCAAATATGGCCGTTATGAAATCAGAGCAAAGTTACCTGGTGGACAAGGTTCATGGCCCGCAATTTGGATGCTGCCAACCGACAATAAATATGGCACATGGGCAGCTTCTGGCGAAATCGATATTATGGAAGCGGTTAACCTAAACACACTTTCAGATGCGGCGGGAGTGAAAAATGATGATCTAGAGAGCCGAGTCTACGGGACGTTACATTACGGACGAAATTGGCCAGACAATGTTTATAAAGGGCAGGCCGCGACATTGCCAAATGGTGTGAACCCTACTGAGGGCTTCCATACATACGCGATTGAGTGGGAAGAAGGTGAAATTCGTTGGTATGTAGACAATATTCATTACGCGACTCAAACTCAAGAGGGCTGGTACAGCCAATATGAAGCGGAAGAAGGGGAACTCATTAATGCGAGTGGAGCAGCTCCGTTTGATGAAAAGTTTCATTTGTTATTGAACTTGGCTGTCGGTGGAGCGTGGTCAGCAAACGCAAATGATAAAGGCATCGACGAAGGTTTGTTTCCGAAAACAATGCTAGTTGATTCAGTAAAGGTATACCGTTGTAAGGTTGATCGTTGGAAAGGAAAAGGGTGTGCAAGTCGCTCTGAACATGCAATACAAGTAATAGGGCACGAAGCTCCAGAGATCTTAGCAACCGATGATAGTTATGCTGATGGACCAACGTTGGAGATTTTTACCGAAACTCTTAACGCAAGCTTGGCTTATGCAAGTTATGACCCATTGGATATTGTTGACTATCAAGAAGTGAGCGAACCAGATCGTGGAACAATGCTACAAGTGAATAAGAATGAAGGATCAGGAAATATCTATTTTCGTTCTCCTGTAACGGATGTGACACATTGGCAAGAAACGGGTGAACTGGTCTTTGATTTGAAAGTTGAGAGTATGGCCGACGGGGTTGAACTACTGGTTAAGATGGACAGTGGCTGGCCGAAAACAAGTGACTATACCGTGCCGCTATCAGCAATGAATGAATGGAAGACGGTACGTATTCCAATAGCTGACATTTTAAAGAGAGACAACCGTTTTGCTGGTGGGAATCAGGCTGATCCAACAATGATCACTAACCTTTTAGTGTTTGAGCCTCAAGGAAAAATGAGTTTTAAATTAGACAATATGCGATTTGAAAAGTAAGCATTTTAACTAAGGGGTTTGAATAAAAGTCTGAATATAAAGGGAACATACAATGTATGTTCCCTTTTTTATTTTGACGATTATTTGAGGAAGGCAATCGACGATGTATTCCGAAACAGGTTCTGAGTGATTGAACGGAGCAATTCGTCCTTAATATGTAAACAGTGACATTTTTCTTGGTTCCATGATTGTTCAAACAAAATACTTAACATCTTTATTTTTGTGACTCACGCATAAGAAAGCGCTTTCTTTGGTGGGGTTGATCACGGTTTATATTCACGAGATCGATTTATACTCTTTCCATACCAACTGAGCGGTTAGAGCCAATAAGATTAAGAGTGCATAGTGAATGTGGGCTTAGATTTGATCTTCTTTAAATCTGTTCGATTGGTTTTTTTAAGAAAAACAAAGAAAGCGCTTTCTTTTTGAAAGTATAATTTGGAACATGGAGTTATTATGAAACTTTCTAAGCTTACCCTTGCTTGTTTAGTCGCTACTGCTGGCTTGTCTACTGTACCTGCTGTACATGCCGAAAAATCGGATGGATTTGAATTTCACGGTTATTTCCGTGCTGGTGTTCTATTCAGTGAAAATGATGATTTTAAACGAGCAAAGTTCCCAGCATCTAAAGAGCGTTTAGGTCGATTGGGTGTTGAGTCGGATAGCCACTTTGAAGTTGCACTGCAGAAAAATTTTGAGAATGACGGTGGTCAGAAAATTCGAATCAAAACACGAGCAGCAGCCAACAATGCGGAATATGCAACCAACCAACTTGGTGCCAATGCCGATGCAACCAACAGCGAAATTGGTATGGCAGAAACTTTTGTCGAGTTTGAAGGTGTATCTGAAACCGGTGTTGTATGGGGTGGTAAGCGCTTTTATGGTAAAGATAATTACATCTTTATGACCGACTTTTTCTACACGGATATGTCAGGTACTGGTGTTGGTATTGAAGGTGTTGAGCTAGGTGGTAATAAGTGGGACTTTGCTTATATTGCAAGCGATGACTCTGGCGATACAAGTTTCTGGGGTGACAGCAACAACATCATGCATGCACTTCATGCTGGCGTGAACTTTGGCAGTGTTGAGCTTCACGCTATGGCTAAGTATATGCCAGACAATATGGTCGATTTAGGTTTTGGTAATGGCCCAGAAGCATTCGCTGAGAATGGCTATGAAATGACGGCAATTGTTCACACTGAGTCTGTCTTTGGGTTGTCAGATAAAGGTTTTACAAAATACATCGCGCAGGCTGGTAAAGGCTTAGGTTCAGGTAACCTTTTAGGCGGTACTCTTACGACTTACAACACGTACAAGCCTGGTAGCGACTATCAAAGTTGGTTAACGACAGGCACGGGCTGTGGTACGTCTTGTTTGAAGGCTGTTGATGAAAACGATGTATCGCTACGTGCTTTAGCATGGGGTGGGTACTTTTTTGAAAATGGTGTGAATATTTTCCACTCTCTTCAAACCCAGTACAACGATTTTGACAATGGTGACACAGACGGCTGGGTATCAGCAATGGTGCGACCAACGTTCCCAATTTCAGAAAACTTCTTTATCGCTACCGAAGCTGGTTACATGTACAACTACGAAGACCGTAATGGTGAGTCAAAGAATTCTTATGATTACAAGCTAACAGTAGCACCGACTCTAGTTGTGCACTCTGGCTTCGGTCCATCTCCAGAAATTCGCTTCATGGCATCTTACCTTGATGGTGAAATGCAAGATGGTACGGGTAAAGAGGGCGACTTTGTTGTAGGTATTCAAGCTGACATGTGGTGGTAGAATTTTTTACCTTCGGGTCTTAAGTGATATCGAGCATACCGGGGGAGTGGTATGACGGCCTTGCCTTTAGGGCGGGCAAGGTTCTCGATATCCTATTTATTGCAATAGTTGAGCTCTTTCCTAGCAGCACAAAGAGTTTCATTTTTATTGCTATGAGTCTTCCATATTTGAATTTCATTTCAAATGTGTTCTTGCCAAAGATACTCATCGACCGCTTCGAAAGAAGCGGTTTTTTTATGTGTGGTATATCTAATCTTTTAAGGCTTAAGGCTTAAGGCTTAAGGGGGAAAGGATTATGAGTTATGGCAAGCATGTTGATTTCTAAACTCTCGAGGGCTGCATCCATTTTGAAGTTTAAAGCACTTGGAAAAATAGTTGCTGTCAGAAAACCCACAAGACTCAGCGATATGCTGGATACTGTTGCTGTCGTTTAATAATAGCGTCGCCGAATGTCTAATTTGAAGGCCTTTGAGGTATTGATTTGGGGATGTATTTAAAAATTGCCTAAATAGCCTTTCTAGTTGCCGCTTGCTAATATAAGCCGCTTGCGCGATAGCTTCTGTATCCAATCCCACGTCTTTGTAATGACGGTCAATATGTGCGAGAGCACGGCTCAATGCCAAGGTTGTTTTTGGTAAGCTATGGGTCTGTTCTTGATATCGCCGAGAAAGTTCTATCGCAAGTTGCTGCATTGTGCTCGTCAATATGATTTCAAACCCCTGTTCTGCGTTGTCGTATTCCGATTTGATTTGTTGTAGAAGTCCATTAATTCGTTTCAACTGAGAAAGTGATAACGTAAGCTTTGCTTGATATTCAGATGCTTGTCGAGCAATTGGTTCTACCTTGAAAAGCGCTTGATAGCCTGGCATTTGACGCATTGAAGGGACCTCAAAAAAAGGCAATGCCGTATCAAACATCAAGTTTACAATCTTCAGTTTATTTACTTCGCAAAATCCATGTTCAATATCCCCATTAATAACAAATACATCTCCTGTACTTAAAGGGTAGGTGTGGCTAGCTACCGTATGCTTTCCACTACCGCTCACAACTAAGAAAAGTTCAGAAAAGTCATGGCTATGTACGTCAAAGTCGAAATCGTGATGACCATCGACATAGGCAAATTTTATCTGAGGATATCTCTGATGACTTTGGAGTCTAAACTTGGTTTTCATGTCGCTATTTTACCTACTTCTGTCGCTTATTTGGTAGTTACACGCCGTAGTTAAGATTACTATTTTTTGAACAAAGACAATATTAACTTTTAGAGCGAGAGGCAAAACTTTTGCTCTAAGTAAAAAAAATAGTAGGACTCAAAATGAATACTGTGGAAATTCTCGAAGCACAGAAGCAACTTGCACCCATAAGTCGACAAGCGGCTGCTGAGGGCATTGTGCTACTAAAAAATAGTGATTCAATATTGCCATTGCAGGCTAATGATACGGTGTCTCTTTTTGGTCGCTGTCAGATTGATACCTACCGAAGTGGCACTGGATCTGGTGGAGCGGTGAATGTCCCTTATTCCGTAAATGCATTACAGGGCTTGTATGAAACTCCAAACATCAATCTTAATCTCAGTTTGGTGGAGGTATACCAACGTTGGATCAAGGACAACCCGTTCAATGACGGCGGTGGTGGTTGGGCAGCTGAACCTTGGTTTCAAGATGAAATGCCTCTTTCAACTTCTGTTGCGATGGATGCCGCCGCCAAATCTAACAAAGCCATTATCTTTATCGGTCGAACGGCGGGTGAGGATCAAGATAATGCACAGCAGCAAGGCAGTTACAATTTAACCGTGCTTGAAATGCAAGTGTTGGAGAAAGTGACAGAACATTTTGATGATGTCATTGTGATACTGAACGTGACCAACATTATTGATATGTCATGGGTAAACTCACTCAAAGATGCAAGGTCGATCAAGGCGATTTTGTATAGTTGGGCCGCAGGCATGGAAGGTGGGCATGCTCTTGCGGATGTTTTATCTGGTGATGTTAGCCCAAGTGGCCGTTTGACCGACACGATTGCGCACTCTTTATCTGAATACCCTTCGAGCTCGAATTTTGGAAACAAAGAGCGGAATTTATATCAAGAAGATATCTATGTCGGGTATCGGTATTTTGAAACTTTCAATCCTAAAGCTGTTCAATTTGAATTTGGTTTCGGGCTTTCCTACACCCGCTTTTCCAATAAATTAAATGCATTGACGACTCTTGGTTCCGGCTCTGAACAAGAGTTGGTCTTCGATATTGAAGTTAAAAACATAGGCGAGAAATACAGTGGTAAGGATGTGGTTCAACTGTATGTTGAATCGCCTCAAGGTCACCTTGGTAAGCCTTCACGAGCACTGATCGGTTTTGTGAAAACACCGACCTTGGACCCGCAAGATACGGTGTGTTTGACTATTTCATGTCCTCTATCTTCCTTCGCATCATTTGATGACTCCGGTAAAACGGGACACCCAAATAGTTACGTACTTGAAGCTGGAGAATATCACTTTTATCTAGGAGGAAGTGTTCGCCAGGCAAAGCTTGTTAGTGAGAGCGTTAAAATAGAAGAGCTGTTAGTTGTTGAGCAATTAACGGAAGCACTTGCTCCTGTCACCGGATTTAGTAGGTTGATCCCAAAAGGCAACGAGGAAAATGGTGTTTACAGTTGCGATTACGAATCTGTGCCGCTGCGAACTATTGATTTGAGTAAACGTATTCTGAGTGAGCTTCCAAGCTCTATTCCTCTTGGTGAAGATACGGGCATTCGTTTACTGGATGTTAAGCAGGGGCGAGCGAACATTGACGAATTTATCTCGCAAATGACCGTAAAGCAGTTAGCGACAATTGTTCGTGGGGAAGGTATGTGCAGCCCTAAGGTGACGCCAGGTACTGCTGCTGCTTTTGGGGGTGTTTCGCCGAGCTTATTTGATTTAGGTATCCCTGTCGTTGCAGCTGCTGATGGTCCGTCTGGTATCCGAATGGACAGCGGACATAAAGCATCTCAAGTCCCAATTGGTACATTATTAGGCTGTACATGGAACCCAGAACTGAATGAGAAACTATTTCATTTAGTGGGGAAAGAGATGCAAGCCAATCATATTGATACGTTGCTTGGTCCTGGGATTAACATCCACCGCCACCCTTTGAATGGTCGAAATTTTGAGTATTTCTCAGAAGATCCATTTCTCTCAGGGGTAATAGCTGCATCTCAAACTCTTGGTCTTAAAGCTGCAGGAGTATCTGGCACAATCAAGCATTTGGTGGCGAATGATCAAGAAACGTCACGGTTTGATGTTGATAGTGTTATATCTCAAAGAGCACTTCGTGAGATTCATCTGAAGCCTTTTGAAATAGCGGTAAAACAAGGAGGAGCTTCGAGTGTTATGACCTCCTACAACCCTATTAATGGTCACTGGGCTGCATCCAATTACGACCTCAATACTACGATTCTTCGTGGGGAGTGGGGTTATAAAGGGATAGTGATGACGGATTGGTGGGCAAAAATGAATGACCCAATCAAAGGTGGCTCTGAAAGTCGAAGTTACACATCCTTTATGCTTCGCTCTCAAAATGATCTTTATATGGTTGTTGAGCATGATGGTGCGGAAAATAACGTGTCGAATGACGATACGTTACAGGCGCTTGAAAACGGAACGTTGAGCTTAGGGGAGTTGCAACGAAGCGCGATGAATATTTGTCGTTTTATTATGGACTCTCCAGCAATGGGTCGCCCATTAGTCGCTTTTGATCCAGTTAAGAGCTTTGAGGCGACCCAAAATCTTAATAAACAACAGAGTAAAACTGATGGAGACTTTTGCTCTCTGACGGCAGAGCAACATGCAATAGTATTACCACTTAATATCAGAGAAAACCGTAGCATTGTTTTGGAAGTTAAACAGGCTGGTGTGTATCGATGTGCAGGTATTGTTAACTACGATAGTGGCACTTTGGCTCAATCTGCGTGTAGTTTAAGTCTCAATAACGTGTACGCGATGTCTCTATCAGTGAATGGTACTAATGGCGAGACAGTTTCAGTTGAGGGGCTCTCCGTTAAGCTTGATAAAGGCTTTTATTCTTTGGATATTGAATTCATCAAATTAGGCTTAGAATTGGAGCAATTAGTATTTTCGTTTATGCCTGAATAGGGCTAAGGGATAACAGTCGTTTATTTAACTCTCGTTGCTCAAAAAAGAGGTAAAGTGAGAGAAAATAAACGACTACTTTGAGGTTGAGTTATTGTGCTTTTTGATATTGCTTCATCGCGTCAACAAAGGAGTTTCGCATCCCTTCGATTCCTAATCGCTCAGATTCTTCAACGTAAGTCAGTGCTGCACTAAAATCTCCAGATGAAACCGAGTTTTCTATAAGAGTTTGATAAACCTCTTTCTTATTCAGTGTATTTTCCGTTAATAAATCTGATTGGGCTACGGTTGATTCTGGAATAATTTGTTGAACTCGCTTTTGACGGTTTTGTTCTTCAACAACGGTGGTTACCGCTGTGAATTTAAAATCAAAGGAGACTTTCCCGATTGCAGAATGAGGGATGGCGTAGTCCGTGTTATGAGCGATGTTTGCCTGGATATCACCAGAACGTATCGCCATATCACTTGGTTTTTCGACAGGAGTTGTTTCCGCGAGTGCTTCGCTGGTTGTGAATACGACCAAGTAAGCAGGAGCCTCGCCGTTTAAGTAACGTTCTTGCAGTTCGATTTGCGCGCCATATTGTGCACCATCAAGCAGGCTAAGTGGTTGGTACTTAATACTTTCATTGCCAATGACATCTAGCGGCTGGTAATTTTTGTCTAAGACTAAAAGTGACGGAACGAATGCTGAATAACTAGCATTTGAAGTCACTGAAAAACGAATAGCATCTAGTGTTGCAGGAAGCTTTATCCCTCCAGCAAAGGATCGGCCCGATTTGAACTCGATCTTAGGGCTTGCTGTGGTGATCGAAACAGATGTTTCTTCTGGGTTCGTAACGCTTTGATATTGAATTGTACTCAGGTTTTCACAGCAGTTTTCGTTGTTCTGTAGTGACTCTAGCCCCGGAGAAGTTTTGTGGTAGCTAACCGGTGACTCTGTCACTGTTGAACAGGCGCTTAGTGCGAATACCGCTGGTAGAATTGCTAAATATTTCATAATTTCTCACAGTTAAAAAAGCATATCTGATTCAGAGTGCCTGATTGATAATAGAGATACACTACAAGAAAGCGCTTTCTTTTTGAGTGACGAACACCAAATTTAAAGAAATACTCGCTAATAATTAGTACGAATTAGGTAACAGGCTGCCGTTGGGCTGTTACCTAGATTGAAAGTTAACGAGATACCGAACTTAACAACTGTGTAAAGCGTTGCCATGATTTTTGGTCAGCTTCATGTTGATAGTTATTCGATCCGAATACTGTGAAGGCGTGTGGCGCACCACTATAAGTGATCATCTCATGCGGAACTTTGGTTGATTCAAGTTGAGCGGCGAGGCTTCCAAAGTCGTGCATTGAAATCATGGCATCAGCCGTGCCGTGGAACACGACTACGGGAGCTTTAGTCTGCGAGTAGTCTTGGCCTTTTGGTGTTGATAAACCGCCATGGAAGGTTACGTAAGCCTTCGAAGGAATTCCCGCACGAGCAGCTTCCAATACAGCAGCTCCACCAAAGCAGTATCCCATTATTACGTTGTTATCTAAGTTGCCGCCAAGTCTTTTCGCTTCCATGGCTCCTGCGTTGAGTAGCGCACGCATTTTCTCTCTGTCTTTGTACAGTTCACCTGTGTGTTGTTTTTTGTCTTTCACTTCGGTTGGGCGAATGCCTTTACCAAATAGGTCGATGGCGAACACGTTGTAACCGAGTTCGTTGAGCATCTCAGAACGTTTCTTTTCGTAATCGGTTAAGCCATCCCAATCGTGTATTAGCAGTACTAAAGGTGCTTGGTCACTGGCCTCACTCCAATAACCTTCGTAATCCATCCCATCGACTTGGTAAGTGACGTTTTCTCCTGATATCGCAGAGAAGGGCAGTAAAACTGAAAACAGGCCGAGTGTAGTGAGTTTTCGCATGCGTAATTCCTTTCGATGACAATTGACGTTCCAATCGAAAGTATAGATAACGCGATGATTCTCGCCAGATTTCTGTCTCTAACTTGAAATGTCTGGCAGGGATAGCAGGTGGCTATTACTGATAAACAGCCATCGAAAGGGAGTGCGATGGCTGTTCATGATGCGCTGAGAAATTCTCAGTTCGCAGAAACGCGGGGCATTAGAGTAGAAAAGAACGGATTACTACCAAGTAGCGTTATCAGCGGTGTGACTACTTCGAAGTTCTGGGTACTTACGTTGATAGCGCGGCAACATCGACTCATTACCTAAGATACCACCTTGATGGATATAGATGACAGTTTTGGTTGGGTTATCTTCTTGCCATTGTTCTAAGCATTGCCACATTAATGGGTCGTAGAGCAGGTCGAATTCAATATCAGTTTGTTCTTGTAGAGCCAACCAAGTTTGATAATCCTGTTGATACAATTTTCCAAAGTGGTGTTTGGCTTTAAGCGGTAATATCTGCGGATGTTCACTTTCGCCAAGCTCATTGAATTGCTGCGTTAAATAGTCACTGCCACCAACACAAGCACAGGTTAACACTGGGATGTTGTGCATTTTTAAATGCTTATGAAGGTACAGCGCAGTACTGCCAGTCCCTGCGGGGAGTGCGATCACAAAATCGTGTTGGTTTTCGAAGCGAGTCCAGCTCAGTATTTCCATTGCCAATTGCTTAACACCATACTCAGCAAGCTGAGAGCGGCCACCCTCGGGTAACACAATGCAGTGTGAGTCAGGTTGTCTTACTTGCTCAATATACTCTTGTGGATGAAGCTCAGAGCCTGTTTCTTTGACTGAAATAACCTTAGCCCCGAGATCGATAGCGCCACGGTAGTTGCCGAGTGGGCGTTCTTGTAGCCATTGAGGCAGGTGGTCGACGTAAAACTCAAGCGTCCAGCCTTTGATTTTCGCAAGTGCGGCGAGTGAGAACAAGGAGTTAGCCTGAGCGGAACCATAGCTTATTAGAGTGGTGGTGTTTGGGCTATCGTCTTCCAGTAGCTTCATGAACTTTCTGGCTTTGTTGCCGCAAAAGTGGGAGTGAAGCTGATCGTCACGCTTTAAGAAAAAGGTGTGCTCGTTGTATTGATGTTGAGTTACAGGGCTATTATTTAGTTTCATCGCACTTAGACAAAATGCTGACTCAGAGCCAGCATTTATAGTTCAAATAGGACTGACGAGTATCTAGTAGCTAGGGACCGCTGTAAACCAACTAAATCAAGTTTTCGTTCGATATTGAGCTTCGAACTATGAACTCATTTACTCTGGGGTGGATGCGGATAGATCGGTTTGAAAGGTGATCTTAGCGGTACATCCACCACAGCTGCGATTGACCAATTCAAAGCCCCATTGGAAGCGTTGACATAAGTCCTCGACAATCAATAAACCTAACCCATGCCCATTTGGATTGTATTGTTCTTGGAGGCCTTCTCCTTGGTCTTCAATCACAACACTCTCGTGGGACAGAGTGACCGTTACGGTGCCACTATTGGTCGCTGCAATGGCATTTCTCAACAAGTTTCCGACCAACATGTTCATTATCGCGCTGGTGGCTTGAATGGTGGGTTCGGATTGAACATGCATGGAGATGTCGACGTCTTTCTCATCCGCCTGTGCTGAGTTTTTTGAGACGATAGCCTCTAACTCTTGTTGGCTAAACAGTCGCAGTGGCGCATCGTCACTGTTTCTTTCATAGCGAACGAGACCAAGCAGTGCATCGACCATTTCAGACATTTGAACAATGGCTTCATCAATACGTTCAACCTGACGAGATTGAAATTCGGTTGTTTCGCTTCTCAGTAACAGTTTGTTGGCACCACGAGCAACAGTCAACGGAGTTCTTAGTTCATGACTTGAGTAGCGTGCGAAAGCTTGCTCGCGTTTTACTAGAGAATTGATTTCTCTTCTGTATTGATTGAGTTGATCCGTCAACTGACGAAACTCCACCGCCGCATCGTCATTCACTCCAAATTCTTCGTTTAGATTGAGCTTATTGGATTCAAGCTGTTCAGACAGGGAGTTGAAGGGCTCAATCAGCCGTTTAGACAACCGATAGAGCAGAGCTCCGAAGCTGAATATTAGAATAGAGAGAAGGGCTAATACAAATGTGGTGGCATAAACGAGCTCAAAGACACTAAGCTCGACACGGTCTATTTCAGAAAGCAGAACAATAGGGTGAGTTCTACCTTCATGAGTATACTCGCCTACATAGACCATGCGAGATTCTGGATCTTCACCGACCTCACCAATGAAATTTTCTTTGCCTTCAATATACTTTAAATACTTTTTCGGTAGATAGGAAAGATCGTTGTAAGCGATAGTCAGGTCATCAATACGAAGCTCTCCACTTTCACCTGACTGGAATAACCCGACTGCATAGTTGCGGTCAATTAGGATGCGTCTTTCACCCACGCGGTCTTCCGACAAGTACAGGGCTGTGATAAATACCACATAGACAAATGCCGACACAATTACGGCCATTAACCCAAAGAAAACCGCTAAGCGGCCCGTTAGGGTTTTTGTGCTTGTAAGAACATTTGAAATCAATTCGATGGCTCCAATCGGAAGCCAACTTTAGGCACCGTAATTAACATCTGAGTGTCGAAAGGCTTGTCGAGTTGATTACGTAACTGATAAATGTGACTGCGCAACACATCATTGTTGGGCTCGTTTTCTTCCCATAACTTGTAGGAAATAGCTTCACGAGTGACTACTTCAGGTGCGCTTTGGCACAGCATCTCAAGTATGGTGTAAGTGGTTGGGTTGAGCGCTAGTAGTTTATCTTGGCGGTAAGCTTTACGGGTTTTTTGGTCGATGGTGAGTTCATCGAACTGAAGTTTTGAAGAGGCGACTTTTCCGCGGTAACGACGAACCAGTGCGTTCATTCTCGCTTCTAAAATATCCAAATCGAAAGGCTTGGTTAGGTAATCATCGGCACCATGCTCAAACCCTTTTAACATATCATCGCGGCTATCTAACGCAGTCAACATCAAAATAGGTGTCGCGTTGCCTTGGTCTCGCAGTTTATTACAAACCGTGAGGCCGTCCATTCTTGGCAACATCAGATCCAATATGATGATATCAAATGAGTTTTCCAACGCGAGTTGCAGGCCGAGTTCGCCGTTGTCCGCATAATCGAGTTCCATGCCAATACACTCAAAATAATCAAACAAGACACCTGCGATTTCACGGTTATCTTCGACTAATAGAACTCGTTTCATTTTGATTCTCATACAGAAATAGACGGTAACATTATCCTGAGTGAGCGTGAAAAATATGTCAATAACATAACTTTCACTTATGAGGGGGTAGATTGGATTCAGATTAAAAAATAGAAGAACGTATTATGTCTGAACTTCATATTAGCCGACCTAAAGTCTCCACATCACGGATCAATCCCGCCGTTTCACTATCGATCATTGTGCCGTTTTACGATGAACAAGAGGTGTTAGAAGAGTTTCATTCTCGCTTAACCAAGGTACTGGATAGCTTACCGATCACGAGTGAGATTGTTTATGTCGACGATGGCAGCAAAGACAACAGCTTGGACTTGGTGAGTTCATTCACTTCAATCAATAGCTCAATTTCTGTGATTGGTTTAAGCCGTAACTTTGGTAAAGAGTCAGCCATGAGTGCTGGTCTTGAGCATTGCCGAGGACAAGCGGTGATCTTGTTAGACGCAGACCTGCAAGATCCGCCGGAGCTGATCCCACAAATGGTTGCCAAGTGGCGCGAAGGCTATGACGTTGTGAATATGCAGCGTAGCCAACGTGATGGTGAAACGTGGTTTAAGAAGTTTTCAGCAGCAAGCTTTTACAAAGTCATGAACGTGGCAGCGAAGATCGATGTTCCAGAAAATGTCGGTGATTTCCGACTGTTAAGCCGAGAGGTTGTCGACCATATCAACCAACTGCCCGAACGTAACCGTTACATGAAAGGCATCTTTTCATGGCCAGGTTTTAGACAAGCAACGATTCAGTTTAAGCGCGACGCTCGCTTCTGTGGCGAGACCAAGTGGAACTACCTGAAACTCATCGGATTGGCGATGGATGGCATCACATCATTTTCTATCCGCCCACTGCGTATTGCGACGGCCGTTGGTGGATTAGTGGCGCTTACTGCTTTCGTGTATGGCGTCTTCATCGTGTTCAAAACCATGATGTTTGGTGAGCCTATTACGGGCTACCCGTCAATGATGGTGGTTCAACTTGCCCTTGGCGGCATTCAACTTCTGAGTATTGGTTTAATGGGGGAATACATAGGTCGTATTTTCATCGAAACCAAGAACCGCCCTTTGTATCTGATCCAATCGGTGGTCGATACCCCTGCATTAAAAACGCATTTTAAATTAGAGGAGTCAGCATGAGCCTGAACCGAACGCACCTATGGTATTTGTTGGCTTTTGCATTGGTTCTAAGGCTCTTATCTCTGGCGACATACCCTTTAATGGACACTACGGAAGCGCGCTATGGAGAAATGGCTCGCTTGATGGTAGAAACCGGCAATTGGTTAACCCCTCAATTTGATTACGGCATCCCTTTCTGGGGTAAACCACCGTTGTTCACATGGATGAGTGCGGCTGGGATTGAGCTGTTTGGTTTGAGTGAGTTTGCTGTGCGTGCACCACACTGGCTAGCAGGTTTTGCGACGATTCTGTTGGTTGCATACATGGCTAAGCGTACCGGACAAAGTGCCTTGGTGGCGGCTGTGGTATTGGCGACATGTGGGATTTTCTCTATTGCGGCGGGTGCTGTGATGACCGACATGGCGTTAACGTTAGCGATGACCATTGCCATGTTAGGTTTTTACCTATGTTGGTTAGGAGGAGAGAGTTGTAAGGGAGAGGGCAATGCTGAGACTAATCGGTCTTGGGGTTATGTTGGTTTCATTGGTTTAGCACTAGGCTTGCTTGCAAAAGGGCCGGTAGCGATTGTGATCATGGGTATCGCTGTTTTCCCTTGGTTAGTATTGCAACATGGCTTCTTTGGCGCTTTCAAAGTGTTATGGCAACGCTTTCCACTGTTGTCTGGCTTAGGTGTGATGCTGGCGATTGCCTTGCCTTGGTACATCATGGCTGAAATGGCAACACCGGGTTTTATTGATTACTTTATTGTTGGCGAGCACTTTAAGCGTTTTGTTGTGAGTGGTTGGGAGGGCGATTTATACGGTTCTGCCCATGACCAAGCAAGAGGCATGATCTGGTTGTTTTGGCTTCAAGCGGCTGCACCGTGGTCGATTGTGTTGCCTATTTTGACTTTCGCCCGTCGTAAGAAAATCGCAGAAGTTAACGCTGAACATAGTGGATTGTTTTCATTCCTCGTGTGTTGGTTGGTCTCTCCTCTGATTCTTTTTACCATGGCGGGTAATATTCTTCCTGCCTATGTGTTGCCAGGCATTCCTGCCCTTGGCTTGTTGGTGGCAATGCTTGTAGTAGAAAAAGATAAGAAGTGGTTCTCGAGTGTGGCTTTAGTGCTACCTGTGTTGCTAATGATTGCAATGGTCTACCTCAACTTAGGCAAAGCGAATGAGAAAAGTGACCGTATTATCTTCGAACAGATTACGGATGAAGCGCCGAGCTTTTATGTCGGTAAACGACCGTTCTCCGGGCAGTTTTACAGTCATGGACAAGCGAAAAAGTTACTCGATGTTGAACAGTTAGATGGTATCGACAAGTTCTATCTGATTGGTAAAAGAGCGGAAGTAGAAACCAAGATTAAAGACAACGCGTTAACCTGTATTTTAGAACCGACGGTGAAGATCAAGCGCGCTCTATTTAGTTGTCATAGCCAAAATATCAAACCAAATCTATCGTTGAGCCATATTCGAAGTGATGGCGATGTTCAATTTTAACTCGTCATCGAGACTGTTTAGCCACAAGTTCGACGCGCTAAACAAAAAACTACAACCTCACCATAAGATGATTAAATTCGCTATGGTGGGGGCGGGTGGCTTTGTTGTCGATTGTGCCGTGTTTGCATTGCTGCATTACGTTATTGGACTGCCTTTGATGAGTGCTCGAATTGGTTCTTTCATCGTAGCTGCAACGACAACTTGGTTTGGAAATCGAGTGTTGACCTTTGAGCTCAAAGGGCAGGGGAGTTGGTCCGAAAAGCTGATTCAGTGGCAAAAGTTCATGCTGTCAGCATCGATATCGGCGATACCTAATTTGCTGTGCTTTAAGTTGATGACGGAGTTACTCCCTGCATTTACTGGGGCAGTGTTTATCGCAATGGCGGTTGGCATCTTGGTGGGCATGGTCAGTAACTATTTGCTTAGTCAGTATTGGGTGTTCACACGTTAAGCTCCCTAGTAGCAGACACAAAAAAGCGCAGCTAAATAGCTGCGCTTTGTGTTTTTACGATAGCGAAGTAAATTGGCTCGCGATATTAGCGTTGTGCTGCGCGCTGGCGGTTCTTGCCGTTACCCGCAGGTTTGCCACCTTGACCATTGCCCGTTTTGTTACTGTTTGGTTTGCCATTTCCGCCGCCATTACCTTGCGATTGCTGACCTCCAGGGCCTTTCTTAATAAAGCCAGTCGCTGGTTTACGACCATTGCCATTACCGCCACCTTGGTTAGCATTGCCTTGGCTACCGTTGCCGTTACCAGTCGGCTTCTTGCCACCCGGTTTCTTACCAGAGTGGTTACGTGGGCTTTCGCCACCAAGACCTGGCTGAGACTTGCTGTGCTTAGTCGCAAAGCGCTGTGAACCGTGACGACCAGACTTACGACGTTGTGCTGGTGTTTGTGCATCAAAGTCTTCTGCTGGTACTAGGCAGTTTGCTTTATCACCGATCAAGTGCTGTTTACCCATGCTGATCAGCGCTTCACGGATGATCTTCCAGTTTTCAGGATCGTGGTAACGAAGCAGTGCTTTATGCAGACGACGTTGACGATCACCTTTAGGCACTGGCACATCTTCACGCTTCTTATATTTCACGCGCTTCAGAGGGTTAGTCTCTGAGTAGTACATCGACGTTGCATTACACATTGGCGATGGGTAGAAGTTCTGTACTTGGTCACACTCGTAGTTGTGCTTTTTCAGCCACATTGCAAGGTTAAGCATGTCTTCATCTTCTGTGCCCGGGTGAGCAGATATAAAGTAAGGAATTAAGTACTGTTTCTTACCGGCTTCAGCGCTGTACTTCTCGAACATCTCTTTGAAACGATCGTAAGTGCCCATGCCCGGCTTCATCATCAGATCCAGTGGGCCTTTTTCAGTATGCTCTGGAGCAATCTTCAAGTAACCACCAACGTGGTGAGTCACAAGCTCACGAACGTATTCTGGAGATTCAATCGCTAAGTCGTAACGTACACCAGAAGCGATCATGATCTTCTTAACACCCGGTACTTTTCTCGCAGAGCGGTACAGGTCGATAGTGTGTTGATGGTCTGTGTTTAGCTTTTCACAGATTTTCGGGAACACACATGATGGACGACGACAGTTAATTTCAGCTTTTGGATCTGAACAACCTAAACGGTACATGTTCGCCGTTGGGCCGCCCAAGTCAGAAATAGTACCTGTGAAGCCCGGTACTTTATCTTTAATGTCTTCGATCTCATCCAAGATAGATTCTTTCGAACGGTTCTGAATGATGCGACCTTCGTGCTCTGTGATTGAACAGAAAGAACAACCACCAAAACAACCACGCATGATGTTAACCGAGGTTTTGATCATGTCGTATGCTGGGATTTTCGCTTTGCTGTACATCGGGTGCGGAACACGCTTGTACGCAAGGCCAAACACGTAGTCCATCTCTTCTGTGGTCAATGGAATAGGCGCTTGGTTAATCCAAAGCTCGCGATCACCGTGACGTTGAATCAGAGCACGACCTGAGTACGGGTTTGTCTCAAGGTGCAGAATACGACTAGCGTGAGCGTAAAGAATACGGTCATTGTTTAGCTTTTCGTAACCTGGGATACGAACCGCTGTAGTTTTTGCATCGTGACGAGAAGGGCGAATAGTAATAGGTTGCGCTTTTACTTCTTCTTTTTCGTCTTTCTTGGTATCACACTGAGTTTCAACTTCGTACGGGTTAACCGGAACATACGCTTTGTTCGGCTTTTCGATACGAGAAGAGTCAATGATCTTGAAGCCTTCAGGGGCCGCAGGAAGATTGATAGCAGTACCGCGGATATTGGTCAGCGTAGACATGTCTTCACCATCGGCAATGCGGTGTGCTACTTCAACCAGTGCACGCTCAGCGTTACCAAAAAGAAGAATGTCAGCTTTTGCATCAAACAATACAGAGCGGCGAACTTTATCTGACCAGTAGTCGTAGTGAGCTACACGACGTAAGCTCGCTTCAATACCACCAAGCACGATTGGCGTGCCTTTGTAAGCTTCACGACAACGTTGAGAATAAACCAGAGTTGCACGATCAGGACGCTTGCCACCTTCATTGTTCGGAGTATAAGCATCATCGTGACGTAATTTGCGATCAGAGGTGTAGCGGTTGATCATGGAGTCCATGTTACCCGCTGTGATGCCGAAGAATAGGTTAGGTTTACCTAGCTTCATGAAGGCATCTTTATTGTCCCACTTTGGTTGAGCAATAATGCCCACGCGGAAACCTTGAGCTTCAAGCAGACGGCCGATGATAGCCATACCAAAGCTCGGGTGATCGACATAAGCGTCACCAGTTACAATAATAATGTCACAGCTATCCCATCCAAGAGCATCCATCTCCTTTCTACTGGTAGGCAAAAAGGGTGCAGTTCCGTAGCACTCGGCCCAGTATTTTTTGTGTTCGTGAATAGGAGTGATATCGCTGTACATATTTCAACCTCTGATTTTTGAGGCGGGAATTATAGCGGCATGAGCCTAGACTAGCCAGTAGAACATGCCCCTGTTAGTTCTGGTGTCTTTCGTCTTTTTACGGTAAATGGCGACAAAAGAACCATACAACAGCATAGTTGAAGCCTTGAATAACGTCGCTAATTTGTGATTTTGATTAGTGTTCGCAGCAGTTTTTGATATTATTCGCGAAAATAAGTCTGAAGAAGTAGATCCACAATGGTCGAAACGTTATTAGTACAATTTGCTCCGATGCTTTTAGGAGCCCAACTGATCTTAACCCTCATCTTGGTGAAAGGGGATATTTGTCCGGGGCAGCGTGGTCGTATCCACAAGATGTTACCTGCGATTGGCGTGCTGTGGCTTGCCGTTGCCTCAGTAAAAATTGAAGCCTTTCTGGTCGTGTTTGCGATCTTTTATTTCTATTCTCAAGTTCAAACTAAGAAGACACGCGATTCTGGCCCTATTTGGGTGATGTACTTAGCTTGTGGTTTGGCATTGTCTTACGTTGCTATCCAAGCGACGGAACAAGCAACTACCGTTGGTATCATCACTACTGTATTGCTAGTGGCACTGTTAGGCTCAGCGTTTGGCCATTTACTGCTGACGATTGCAAGAACACGCTTACAGGCATTTCACCGTGTTCTGCCTGTTGTTGGTGTTTTGACGGGCATGTTGGTGGTTTTGGCAACAGTCGTGAGTGTCTATTCTTTGTCTGAAGCTCAACTAGAACCAGTGATTTCAACGCTACTGTTCAGCTTTGCTTTGCTAATCTCAGCTATCGTGGTGTGGTGTTGGCATCTACTGTTCGTTAAAACCCCGGAAAAACTTCAACTGACGGTTTCGTTACTGATGTTATTGGCTGCGGCTGTGGGTTTAACGCCAGTGTGGGCACTTTAATCGCGCACTTTCATTAATTACGTGCGCTCATTAATCACGCATTCTCTTTAAGAAGTGTGATCAGTTTTTTAGCATGGCCTTGGTAAGCGTTCTAAACTTAATTTTAGTCGGTGTGTTCGTAAGGAGTACGAGATGGATTTAAGCAACGTCAAAGGTTTCGATAGCATTATCTTGCTGGGAATCGTGAATGAGAAACTTCGCCTAGAGTGCGATAGCTTTGAAGAGCTGATCAGTATGTATGAAATGGATATAGAAAGTGTCGTGGGCAAGCTCGATATGCTTGGCTATCAATACGACCCATTGACTAACCAGTTTAAGTCTTATCCAAGATAGTCTATTTTCGCGAATCAACAGATATCGAAAATCATCGATACTGAAACTAAAAAGTCACAGATTATCTGTGACTTTTTTTGTTTCTGGCGTTTGCCTTTCCGATTTAATACAGGCTTAAGCTAGCTCAATAATGAACCTCTTAAACGACCTCAATACCATCTAAGTGACTCTTACTCTGCTGTCTTGCTGTGCTAAAGAAAGCCTGTAGGTAACGTTTGTCTTTTTCTGAGTTTCTTACTGCGGCAAACAGTCTTCTTGAAAGCCCTTTACCTAACGGTTTGCTGGCTATCAAACCTTGTCTTGAGAACTCACTGATCGCCCAATTTGGTAATGCCGCGACACCTAATCCTGCCGATACCATTTGCACCAACATTAAGGTGTTGTCTGCTTGTTTCCACTTCTTAGGTTCTACACCTGCTGGTTGCAAAAAGTGCTTCACTACGTCTAAACGCTGCTTTTGAACTGGGTAGGAGAGCATAGTGAGATCGCTAAGATCTTGCGGTTCAATGCTCGCCTTTTCTGCCAAAGGTGAGTTGATTGCGGTGATCAAACGCATCTCAAAATCAAAGAGTGGTTCGTAGTGAACCTCAGAGCGAGGCTGTATATCAGAGGTGATCACCAAATCTAGCTCGCCTGCCATTAGCGCGGGTAGCGGCTCAAACCCAAAGCCTGACGAGAAATCTAGCGTTACGCTTGGCCAAGCCACTTGATATTCCTTCAAAGCAGGCATTAACCATTGGAAGCATGAGTGACATTCAATCGCCATGTGCAAACGACCATTCACATCCTCTTTTAGGCTCGCGAGTTCGTTCTCCGCTTTAGCTATTCTTGGCTGTATCTCATCGGCAAGCCTAAGCAAAATCTCACCTTCAGAGGTGAACTTAACTGGTCTAGTTTTACGTAGGAAAAGCTGACCACCGATACGCGCCTCAAGGTCTTTCAGTTGGTGAGAAAGCGCCGACTGCGTCAAATGAAGAGAGGTTGCAGTGGCAGTTAGTGAGCCGCTGTCTCTTAAGGTGGTCAATGTTCGAAGGTGTTTAAGCTCTATCA
The DNA here is from genome assembly GCF_041470825.1 of Vibrio sp. 10N.261.55.A10. Lineage (NCBI taxonomy): Bacteria > Pseudomonadati > Pseudomonadota > Gammaproteobacteria > Vibrionales > Vibrionaceae > Vibrio > Vibrio sp. 10N.261.55.A10. The sequence continues at coordinate 70,252 of NZ_JBFRNC010000007.1, forward strand.
TGAGTATTCCTCATATTCCCTAAGCCAATTCAATATTTCTTAATAATCACCCTACGGGGTTTTTTATCATTTGTAAACGTCTAGATGTCTAGATGGTTTTGAGTTCCTCATCTTTGGTTTATTCAAGATGAATATTTTTAATAAACAAGATGAATATTTGGACGTTGTTCATCGTTCAGATTAGGGAGATAGTTTAGCCATCTAGACGCCTTGTAAAGAACTTAAACCATAAGCTAGGCAGTTTGATCGAACACTAAAAATTATTGAATAAGGAACAGGTTCATGACTACGACAACGCATATTTTAGGCTACCCACGTATCGGCGAAAAACGCGAACTCAAATTCACTTTAGAAAAATACTGGCGCGGTGAGATTAACCAATCAGATTTAAAGCAACTCGGTAGCGAACTAAGAAATCGTAACTGGAATGTACAAGCTGACGCGAATCTTAGCTTTGCAACTGCGGGTGACTTCGCATGGTACGACCATGTGTTAACAACGACTTTGCTTTTGGGTCATGTGCCAAAGCGTCACGCTGGTGGCTCTGAAGAAGAGAAAGCCTTCCCAGACTTAGATACCTTGTTCCGTGTTGGTCGCGGTCAATCTCAAACTCAAATACAATCTCAAAAGCAGCCAACTTGTTGTGGCGGGAAACATGGTTCAGAAAGTGTTCAAGACGGTGCAGCTGCATCTGACATGACCAAGTGGTTCAACACTAACTACCACTACATTGTGCCCGAATTCAGTAAAGATGATTCGTTTGACGTGAGCTGGCCGCAACTGTTTGATGAAGTGAATGAAGCTATTCAAGCTGGGCATAAGGTTAAGCCAGTCCTTCTTGGCCCGCTGTCTTACTTGTACCTAGGCAAAGAAGTGGAAGAGGGCTTTGATCGCCTAAGCTTGCTTCCACGCCTGCTTACTGCCTACCAAGCGATTTTGGCTAAACTTTCCAAGTTAGGTGTTGAGTGGGTGCAAATCGATGAGCCTATCCTTTCTCTGGAACTTGAAAAACGTTGGGCTGATTCATTCAAGTTGGCATACCAAGTTATTCAAGGGGAAGTGAAACTGCTATTAACCACGTACTTCGATTCGGTGACAGATACCTTAGACAAAATCGTCAAACTACCGGTTAACGGGCTGCATATCGATCTAGCTGCAGCGCCACAACAACTCGATGAAGTCGTGAGTAAACTACCTGAAGAGTGGGTGCTGTCTGCAGGTGTCATCAACGGGCGCAATGTTTGGCGAGCAGACTTGGCTACTCAGCTAGCGAAACTGCAACCAGTGAAAGAGAAGTTAGACGATAAGCTTTGGGTCGCAAGTTCATGTTCGCTGCTGCACAGCCCAGTTGACTTAGAGTTAGAAGATTCACTTAGCGATGAAGTGAAAAGCTGGTTTGCTTTCGCGAAACAGAAAGTCACGGAAGTTAGCTTATTGGGTGCTGCGCTTGACGGCGATCAAAATGCCATATTAGCGTGTGAGACGTATAGCCAACCTATTGTTGCACGTAAGAGCTCGACTCATGTGAACAAGCCTCAAGTACAGGCTCGTCTTAGCACGATTACCAAAGCATTAGCAGAGCGTAGTGCTCCTTATGCAGAACGTGCGGTTCATCAGTCTGAGGTGCTGGGTTTACCACTATTGCCAACCACAACCATTGGTTCGTTCCCACAAACAGGGGAGATCCGAATTCAGCGTAGTGCTTACCGAACCGGCAAACTGAGTGAAGCGGAATACACAACCGCATTGAAAGGCCATATTGCGGATGCGGTGAAACGCCAAGAAGCGCTAGATTTGGATGTGTTGGTTCATGGTGAAGCGGAACGTAATGATATGGTGGAGTACTTTGCAGAAAATCTAGCAGGCTTTCAAACCACTAAATTTGGTTGGGTGCAAAGCTACGGTTCTCGCTGCGTGAAACCAGCTATTGTAGTCGCGGATATCGAGCGTGAGAAACCGATGACGGTGGAGTGGTCTACCTATGCCCAATCTCTAACTTCTAAACAAATGAAAGGGATGTTAACTGGCCCTGTCACTATCTTGTGCTGGACGTTCCCACGTGAAGACATCTCACGCAAAGAGATCACTAATCAATTGGCATTTGCGCTGCGTGATGAAGTGTCTGACCTACAAGATGCAGGAATCAATATTATTCAGATTGATGAACCAGCGATTCGTGAAGGTTTACCATTGAAAAAACGTGACCACGCAGAATATTTAGAATGGGCCGTCGATGCCTTTAAGATCTCGGCCGCGAGTGCTAAACCAGAGACGCAAATTCATACTCACATGTGCTACAGCGAGTTCAACGAAATCATTGATTCAGTGGCCGCATTAGACGCCGATGTGATTACCATTGAAACCTCTCGTTCAAATATGGAACTATTGAAAGCGTTTGAAGAGTTTAACTATCCGAATGCGGTAGGCCCGGGTGTTTACGATATTCACTCGCCAAACATCCCTTCAGAAGAGTGGATTATTGATTTACTTAAGAAAGCGGCAAAGAGAATTCCGGTTGAACGTTTATGGGCAAACCCTGACTGCGGACTGAAGACGCGTAACTGGGCTGAGACAGAAGCCGCCTTGGCCAACCTTGTATCGGCGACGAAGACACTGCGTAAAGAGTGGGAATCAGCTGAGGTATAATTCAGTCTAAGATTTTGATTGATCCGTTAATCCACGATGAACCACAACAAAGGCCTCGCATTTGCGAGGCCTTCTGGTTTTATACTTGTTCGAATCTCGAGCTAGAAACTAGCTGCTACTTTGACACGTATCTTTACTGATCAGCTTCTCAACGATCAGTTGTCCGCGAGTGTTGCGAATCTTGATGTTGTAGGCCAAGCCCATGTCGAGGTTTGCTCTTACTTCAGAGTTGGTACAGTAGCTATTCACACTCATGTCTACAACTTGGTTTAAAGGTTTAGCACCTTTTGCATCTTGGTTGTAGATCATCATGATTTCGATAACCGTGTTCTTTGCCAGCACGCGCATGACCGACAGCGGGCCATACTCAATCGGAAGGCCTGCGGATAAAACGCCAGCGCGATGCTGCGCCATCATTTCTAGCTGTCTTTGTTTGTCTTGTTCACTTGATGAGCTGCAGCCTGCAAGCAGAACAGCGGCCAGTGAACCGATAATCCATTTTTTCACGTTAAAATACTTTCTTGAATGGTTTAACAATCACATTTTGGTAGACACCTGCAGCAATGTACGGGTCTGCGTCTGCCCATGCCTGTGCATCGTCTAAAGAATTAAACTCAGCAATCACAGTAGAACCTGTGAAGCCCGCTTCACCAGGGTTATCTGAATCAATCGCTGGCATTGGACCTGCTGTCAAAAGGCGGCCTTCATCGTGAAGTGTTTGTAGGCGTTCTAGATGTTGTGGGCGAACACTTAGGCGTTTTTCTAATGAATTTTCGACGTCTTGAGAAAAAATCACGTACCACATATTGAGATATCCTTATTTTACTTCACTAAATTGAGGGCGTTTAAATTCGCTATCTTGCTAATTTACGCGAACTAATTGGTATTGGAAGAGCTAATGATAAGAAATTGTGAAATGGTGCGGGAGAGTGAGAAGGTCTTTAGCATTTTTAATCGAAACGACTAAAGACCTTAAAGTGCGATAGGGCTGTCGAAAGTACTATTTATTAATTGGGCGAGGCTTACCACCCTCATCGACAGCAACGTAGTTGAACGTTGCTCCACAAACCTTATATCGGTCGCCGATGCCGTGATCAAGTACAGGCTTAACCCATACTTCTAGGTCGATATTCATCGAGCTACGGCCAATCTTGGTGCAGTCACCATAAACACACACAACATCACCCACTGAAACCGGCTGTTTGAACTCAATACTCGATACTGAAACAGTGACAATCTTGCCGTTAGAGATCTCCTTCGCCAGTATGCCGCCAGCAAGGTCAAGCTGAGACATTATCCAACCACCGAAAATCTGGCCTGCTGCATTTGTATCAGAAGGCATCGCTAATGTGCGAAGAAGTAAAGAACCAATCGGGTTCAAAGTTGATTGAATAGTCATTGTCGTACTCTTAATGGTATTGATTGTTTTATATAAAAATAGATGTGTTTACGAGACTCGTGGTGGTCTAATTTTTAACGTCTTCACCGAACACAAATAATCAGCGGCCAATGATCACGAGTATCATTGGCCAATCGCATATTGATCATAATTGTATCAAATAGGGTATGAGGACTCATCCCTAAGGGCTATTTCTCGTCGGTATTTTTATCCGTTAACTCTTTCTGCTGGTCTTTTGGTAGATGCTTATAGATATAAACACCAGTGAGCAAGGTGAAGAGCAAGGTCGCGATGAGTAGACCAAACACTTTGAAGTTGACCCAAACATCCAACGGTAGGCTGAAAGCAACGTAAACGTTGAGAACGGCACATAGGGTAAAGAACAGCGTCCATGCCCAGTTGATCTTGCCCCATACCGAATCAGGCAGTGTGATCTCTTTGCCTAACATACCTTTAATCGCTGATTTGCCCATGATGTGACTGACCGTCAGGCCAATCGCAAACAGTGCGTAAACGATGGTGACTTTCCATTTAATGAAGTTGTCGTCGTGCAAGAAGATGGTCATGCCACCAAATACGGCAACCATTAGAAAGGTGATGACCTGCATTTTTTCGACTTTCTTGTAGATGAGATAAGTCAAAATAATTTGAACTGCAGAGGCAACGATCAAAGCGCCGGTCGCGGTATAGATGTCGTACATCTTATAAAGCGCAAAGAAAATAATGAGAGGAATGAAATCAAGAATTTGTTTCATGAGACACTGACTATCCAGTTAGTTGAGTTGCTGACAGTCTAACGAAAACTGTCTCGATGCTAAATAGCTCGAGACAATTGGGTGCCAATTAATTCAATCTAACCACTCATCGTGTTTAAAGAGTTGAAGCAGGTTATCGCATTGACGAGGTTTGATAGCGAGGTATCAGCTTTTTGATATCTTCAAGGTAACCTTCGCTCTTTAAGCTGTCTAAGGTGTTTTCGAGCTCTTGCTCACTCATGGCAAAACATGTCGATTTACCGGTCGTTAAGTCGAGATACTCGTGATATTCACGCTCTGTGAAGTGGCCAATTCTGTCCATTAATAGGGTTTTAATTCCATGGTGAATCAAGCCGTAATACGTATGTCTTTGTAAGGTCATAGCCTATCCTCCGTGACAAGCTGCAGTGAAACTGGTGCAACCTGCTGTATATTGGTTGGGTTATCTATGACAAAGCAACTCGAATGCCATTTTCTCCAACGGAACAGAATAAATTCCCGGCTAAATAGAATTGAACTTCTTTTCAAATAGTTAAAGGAAGGTACGTTCTATTCTCTGACAATCAATACGAAACAGACCTCAAATAGTTTCATTTTGAGAACGATGAAATTCTCATTATGACGCTCTACTGCCGCTTATAGTGTGAGCCTTTCAACGGTGATGCCGCTAATCGACGAGCCAATCAACCAGCGTAGATAAGGATGTATTTTGTCGATTCTTGGGTTGCAGCAAGAAGTAACCATTTCCAGAGAAAACACTGCCTTCACTCACTTTTACCAATCTACCTAAATCAATATCTTGCTTGGCCAGTGTGATGTCGCCTATGGCAATGCCAAACCCTTGAATGGCGGCGTTCATAGCTTGATCGAGTGTCGCGAATTGTTGGTTGTTCTTGCTTGAAAGGTCGTGGCTGCCTATGTGCTCTAACCAAAGTCGCCAATCACTTTGCTCATTATTGGCGTGTAGCCAAGTGTATTGGGCAAGCTTGTGTGGCTTGATGATGGTCGATGCGTCGTCGACAAGATGGCTCTGTGTAATGCTTTGTGCTTGGCAAACGGGCGCTAGCTGCTCGTTAAACAATAATTGGCTGATAATCGATTGTTGGTTTGGCTTCTTACCATAGGTAATTACGGCGTCAAACGGATCAAAGCTTGGTTCGAAGACGTGCTTGATGGTCGACGTCAGTTCGACATCAATTTCAGGATAGGCTTGCTGAAAAGACATCAACTTAGGTAGTAGCCAAGAGGTAATACAGCTCGGTGCGTTGAGTTTGATCTTAGACGGAGAGCTAGCCACTTGATTTAGAGCCGATTGCAGCTGATGAATCGTTCCTTGTATCAGGGGAACCAGTTCTTCTCCTTTCGGCGTTAAAGACAATCCGCGAGCATGGCGATAGAAGAGATCACAGCCAAGGCTTTCTTCAAACGACAATACCTGACGACTCACTGCACCTTGCGTAACATTGAGCTCATGTGCCGCGCGTGTAAAGTTGAGGTGCCTTGCCGTAGACAAAAACGCGAGCAAGGTTTTGGTTGAAGGAAGTGTGCGATTCATATCTTTACCTATGACTTTTTATCATGGCTATTATGTGATTATTTCGATTCATTTATCAATAGTGTTCTGTTTGAATGTAAATACTTAATCATCATTTGTGATTCAATATGTGTATAAGTCACATTTTTTGAATATGAAGGCAATGATGAAGACATTGTGATTTTGTGAAAGGGATAGCTTCTTGACATCTTTTATTGATAGCTTAGTGCCTCAGGCTGTAAAAAAATTAATACCTTATCAATCGGCAAGAAGAATTGGTGGTGATGGACGTGTCTGGCTAAACGCCAATGAATTGGAAAGCTCGCTGTTTCAAGGAGAAGCAAGTCACAACCGATACCCAGACTTCTTACCACAAGATATTGCTAAGGCTTATCAAGATTACTGTAGTACCGATGCCGCGACTGTGGCTGTTCGTGGTGCAGATGAAGCGATTGATTTGCTGATCAGAACATTCTGTAAACCGGCGTGCGACAACATACTTATCTGCTCTCCAACGTATGCGATGTATGAGTTTTGCGCTGATGCATTGGCGATTAATACCTTGGACTCTCCATTGCAGGAAGACTTTAGCCTGAACGTCGCTGATATTGTGAATAAGGCAAAACTGGCGAATATCGTGTTTCTTTGCTCACCAAACAATCCAACGGGCAATGTGATTCCTAAATCGGATTTGATTCAGGTACTGGAAGGCACGACTGGAAAATCTCTAGTGGTCGTCGATGAAGCGTATATCGAATTTGAACCACAAACGTCAGCCGTTAGCCTTATTGAGCGTTATCCGCACTTGGTTGTGATTCGCACTTTGTCTAAGGCATTTGGACTGGCTGCAGTTCGTTGTGGTTTTATCTTAGCGAGTCAAAATGTGATGCAGTATGTCGCGAAGCTGATTCCACCTTATCCGATGCCAGATTGCTCATCTCAAATTGTATTAGACGCGTTGTCTGATGAACGAGTCTCAGTGATGCAAGATGCGACGCAGAATCTGGTTGAGCTGCGTAACTGGTTTGCTTGTGAGTTAACGCAGTTTGATTTCATCGAGTCTGTTTACCCTTCATCGACAAACTTCATTTTGCTGCGTCAAAAAGCTGGGCATCAAGTGTTCAGTGTCTTGGCGAAGGACGGCATTGTGACAAGGAACCAAAACCATGAACCGGCTTTGCGTAACTGTGTTCGAATCAGTATTGGTAGCCAAGAGAGCATGCTAGAAGTGATAACGTCACTAACACGTTACCAAACCGAATTAGAACGGAGTCAACAAGGCAAACACATTCAACAAGCTCAACATAAAGAAACTCAATCTCAACTCGATAAAGATCATATCTAGGATGGCAATGATGAAAAAGATAATACTAGGACTCGCTTGTGCGGTCGCTTTACTTGGTACAACGGTACAGGCGAAAGAAATCCGTTTGGCGTCGGACTTTACGTATCCGCCATTCAACTATAAAAACAGCGACGGTGTGCCTGTCGGGTTTGATATTGAGATAGCTGATGCTTTGTGTGAGCAAGCTAAACTCGATTGTACTTGGGTTTCACAAAGCTGGGACTCGCTAATTCCAAGTTTGTTGGCAAGAAAGTCAGATGTGATCATGGCGTCAATGCGTATCACCGAAGAGCGTAAGCGTAAGATCTTGTTTACTGATAAGTACTACCAAACACCAGCCGTATTTGTTGCTGCTAAAAGCGCTGAGTTCAGCGTCGATCAGGCAGGCTTAGCGGGCAAAACCATAGGTGTTCAGCAAGGTACGATTCACGATCGCTACGTAACCGACAAGTTTGGCAATGTTGCCAACATTAAGCGTTACACAGGGCAAGATGAAGTTTATCTGGATCTGCAAAATGGTCGTCTAGATCTAACCTTTGGCAACTCGGATCAACTGTCATTAGCTTTCTTAGATAAAAAAGAAGGTGAGGGCTTTGAATTTAAAGGTAAAGCAGTAACCGACAAAGCCTACATTGGCGAGGGTACGGCGTTAGCACTAAGAAAGCAGGATTCAAAACTGGCGAAACAATTCAATGCCGCGATTGAAGAGATCAGAGCGAACGGTACTTACGACAAGATCGCCGCTAAGTACTTCACGTTTGATATCTATGGCGCTGATTTGTAATTCGTTTAACGCCTAAAAACTAGAACACCAAAAACAAAAATCCGAGGGCTGTGAGGCTCTCGGATTTTTGTTACAAATAATTCATCCTATCAAGCTTCTCTCTATTGCCTTTATCTATTCTTGTTACCTAAATTCAGCCGAAAACCTTGCCTTCATCACCTCACAAAGCACTGTTCACGACTCGCGTTTTAGAACGAGGAGACCTTCTTTGTCGTGCTCCATAACTGAATTTAATGTCTTAAAATAACATAAATATATCGGTAATTTTTTGCTAAGAGATTGTTCTAAAAGCAGTTGAAAGTAATCGAAATTCCCAAAAAATCCGAAGTTAGACTGCTTAATGGTCTAATTAGTCCCAAATATGATTGGTATCACAATCAATTAGGTTCTCAGGCCAATAGATAAACCTTAGTTCACAAAATATACATATAGTATTGTAATACAAAATTCATAGAGGTAAGAATATTGTAATGAAACGTTACTGCTATGAGCGATGTGCAATAGAACGTTAGATTTCAAACTTAGCTATAGCGTTGCATATAAAAACTGTACCTCTTACAAAATGGATTCTGGAGAAGAACATGAAAAAACACCTACTGACGATTGCAGCGGCTTCAATTCTTATGGCATTTGGCGCTCAAGCAAAAACTTTGACGTTAGGGCATGCAATGTCATTAGAAAGCGCAGCTCACCAAGGCATGGTGATCATGGCTGATAAAGTTAAAGAAAAATCGAATGGTGAACTTACGATTAAGATCTTTCCAAACGGTCAATTAGGCTCTGAACGTGACCAAGCGGAGCAAGTTGTTACTGGCGCGATTGATATGGCCAAAATCAATGGTGGGTTAGCCGAATCTTTTGAACCAACGTTTAAGGTTAATGCACTGCCTTTCTTATTCCGTGACGTTCCACATATGAGAACGTTCATGCGAAGTGAAGCTGCACAAGAGATGTTGCTTTCAAGTGAAGGTAAAGGCTTCATCGGTCTTACATTCTATGACTCAGGCACACGTAGCTTCTACGCTAAAAAAGCCATTAACTCACCGGCTGATCTCGCTGGTATGAAAGTTCGAGTTCCGGGTTCTCCAACCATGATGGAAATGGTTAACTTACTTGGTGGTAAAGCAACGCCTGTACCTTTCAATGAGGTATACACGGCTCTGCAACAAGGTGTAATTGATGGTGCTGAGAATAATATTTCTAGCTTAGTTGAAATGAAACACAGTGAAGTTGCCAAATTTTACTCTATGGACCAGCACATGATGACGCCTGACGTGATCATCATTTCTGAATACAAATGGGGTACTTTAACGGCTAACGAGCAAAAAATCTTAAAAGAAGCTGCAGCTGAGTCTCTTGAAGAGCAGATCAAAATCTGGGACGCAACAGATGAAATGAACAAAGAGAAAGGAATGAAAGCAGGCGTAACGTTTGTTGATGTTGATAAAGCCCCGTTCCGTGCCGCTGTTAAACCTATGATTGATGAAGCCAAAAAAGACCCTAAATTAGCTTCATTCATTGAAAAAATTGAAGTTCTGTAATCAGTCTTAGTGAAAATATAATTTTGCCTTGGCTTTGCTAAGGCAAAATTTTTTGAGGTATCACAACATGTTAGCAACTTTCAGAAACCTACTTGATAGGCTGATTCTTTTTGTCTCTTCTTTTGCACTAATGTTACTTGTCGTTACTGTCACTTGGCAGGTCTTTAGTCGTTATGTTTTGAATGATCCAAGTAACTGGACTGATGAACTTGCTCGTTATGCGATGGTATGGCTTGGCTTATTAGGAGCAAGCTACTTATTCGGTATCAAAGGACACTTAGCAATAACGTTATTGGATGGTTATCTTAAGGGTAAAGCACATATCGCATTACATGTACTCATCAATATCATTTCTGGCGCATTTGTATTTCTAGCAATGCTTCAAGGTGGCATCGCCCTAATGGGAAGAACCACACAACAACTCTCTCCAGCACTGCAATTACCGATGTCGACGGTGTATTCAATATTGCCGATTTCAGCCGTTATTATCCTCATTTATTTGGTCATGAATACGTTTGATCTTTTTTGTGAACCCAACAAAAAATAAGTTTTAAAAGGACTCTATATTATGGATTTGTCCATTGGTGTTTGGCTGCTAGGCCTATTCTTATTCATGATCGCGATAAGCATGCCGATTGCGATTGCAATTGCCATGTCATCTTTAACCATCATGTATTTCATCTTACCGTTTGAAGTCGCCAGTATTACTGCGGGTCAAAAAATCATTACCGGTATTGATAGTTTCAGTTTATTAGCCATCCCTTTCTTTATCCTCGCGGGGAATATAATGAATGTAGGTGGCATCGCGAGTCGACTCATCAACCTTGCAAAGCTCTTGGTTGGTTGGATCCCGGGCTCACTTTTTCACGTGAACATCTTCGCCAATATGATGTTTGGCGCCGTTTCAGGATCAGCCGTTGCAGCAGCAGCTGCGGTTGGTAAAACCTTAGGCCCAGAATTAGAAAAAGATGGTTATGATAAAAACTTAGCAACAGCAGTAAACGTTGCATCTTGCCCGGCAGGCTTATTAATACCGCCGAGTAATTCACTGATCGTATTTTCAGTGGTATCGGGTGGAACATCCGTTGCGGCGTTGTTTATCGCAGGGTATGTCCCAGGTATTCTAATGGGCTTAAGTTGTATGGTCGTCGCCTATTTCATCGCTAAAAAGAAGGGCTACAAAACAAGTGCGAATGACGGCTTCACAACGAAAGATGTGCTGAATATTGTTTGGCAAGCAACGCCCAGCTTAGGGCTTATTGTTGTTGTTATTGGCGGTATTATTGGTGGTATATTCACTGCAACAGAAGGGGCATGTATAGCGGTTCTATACTCTTTTATACTGTCACTCTGTTACCGAACCCTCAAATGGGCACACTTTCCGATAATTTGTAGAGAAACGGTTCAGGTTACTGGCATTATGCTGTTCTTGATTGGTGCTTCTACCATTATGTCATGGGCAATGGCGTTTACCGGTCTACCAACCATGATCAGTGATTGGATGCTCTCTATTTCAGACAATCCAATTATCATCTTTATTCTGATGAACCTGATTCTACTGATTGTGGGTATGTTTATGGACCTTACGCCAGCCGTATTGATCTTTACCCCTATCTTTATGCCGATTGCTGAGCATTTAGGCATGCATCCAATTCACTTCGCGATGATGATTATCTTCAACTTATGTATTGGCATTGCAACGCCACCCGTTGGCACGGCGCTATTTGTAGGTTGTAGTGTCAGTGGCTCTAAGATTGAAAACGTTATAAGAAGTATCATGCCGTTTTGTGCCGTATTGATCGTCACACTGTTGGCCATTACTTTTATTCCTGAAATTAGTTTGGCTCTGCCTCGTGCGTTTGGACTCATCAATTAGCCTGACAAGGGTAAGATTTACCGAATCAATATCGATCATTACCTAATAAAAAAACCGCCTCATGAAGGCGGTTTTATTTATCAATCAAACTGAAGCTTAATATTACGCTTGCTGTTTTTGTAGCTCAGCTTCTTTCGCTTCGTCTTCGATTAGAGAATCAACGATGACTGCACATGCTGCATCACCAGTGATGTTTAGAGCAGTACGGATCATGTCGAAGATACGGTCTAGAGCGAACAACAGAGGTAGACCTTCAATAGGGATACCAGCTGCTAGAAGAACCGCAACCACTAGGAAAGAAGGACCTGGAACACCTGCTTGACCAACTGCGCCTAGAGTCGACGTTACGATGATAGCAACGTAAGCACCCATAGAAAGGTCGATGTTGAACAGCTGTGCGAAGAAGATAGCAACTAGGCCGTAGTAAATTGCGTTACCAGACATGTTGATCGTCGCACCAAGAGGCAGAACGAATGAAGCCGTAGAGTTACGAACGCCAAGTTCTTTCTCTACCGTTTCCATTGTTACTGGCAGTGTCGCCATTGAAGATGCTGTTGATAGTGCAACCGCTTGAGGCTTCTTCATCGCCACTAGGAACTTCTTCGCAGAAGTCTTAGTGAAGATTTGAATCATTAGCGGGTAAGCAACAAAGCCGAAGATTAGAATCGCAGCGATGTAAACAACGAACAGTTTGAACACAACCATAAGTGCGCCAAAACCGAATGTACCCACAGCTTCTGCCATTAGGCCGAATACGCCAAGTGGTGCAATGATCATAACCTTGTTGATCATCCAAACCATAGCGTCAACAATCGCGTTTACGCCATTGATGATAGGGTCACGTTTCTCTTTCGCTTGTTTAGAAATCGCAATACCGAAGAATAAGCAGAAGACTAGAATTTGCAGAATGTTTGCTTCATTCAGTGATTGGAAAACGTTGGTCGGGATCATACCCGTGATGGTTGCCCAGAACGTTGGAAGTTCGCCTTTCGCAGCGTATTCAGAAGAGAACATGCCTTCAACGCCAGAAACATCGATACCACGACCCGGTTCGAATATTTCACCCATTACTAGCGCTAGTGCTACAGCAAGTGCAGACGTTAGTGCAAAGTAACCTAGAGTGGTCACGCCCACTTTACCTGCTGATGAGCTGTTGCCTAGACCAGCAGCACCTGAAATTAGGGCAACCGCGACTAGAGGGATAACCAGCATCTTGATCAAATTGATGAAGATAGCACCCAGTGGAGCGAACATAGTTGCGCTGTCACCCATCATCGCACCGACTAGGGTACCGATGATCATTGCAATAACGACTTGAACGCCGATGTTGCTTAGTAAACTCTTTTCTTTTAACACTTCCATAACCTCTGTGCTACTAAATATAAAAATCCCAGAACTACTCACCAATGTACGATGTACCATTGGATTAATATTTCGCGAGAAGTTTTACACGTATCTTTTACATTTATCAATATGAGCAGAGATGAAAGAACACCAAAAAGCAGTAATCAAATGTCATTTGATGATTTTTCACACTAAAGCAAACGTTTGCTTTTTGGTTTGTCATTATTTTTATAAATGGTGGTGATGTTTTGGTGGGGTATTATAGGTGTGCTACAGGTTTGTATGAGGTGTTGTTTTTATCAGAAATTTAACAATTGAGAGGGTTTGGACGTGTTCTCGGAGAAAAACTCCCACAGCGCAAATTATCGCACTAGTGGGAGCCTATTTATTATTTTTGCGTTGCCGCTTTCATTGGCGTAACAAACTCAGCAAGTGCTTTAAGCATTGCTTCTGGTTGTTCAACGTTGTTTTCAATGATTTTCACAACCGCAGAGCCAGAGATAGCACCAGCAGCGCCAGCTTCGATGGCTTCTTTTACTTGCTCAGGAGCAGAGATACCGAAACCAAGCAGTGCTGGTGGCGCATCAAACTTGTTCAAACGGTCAAGTAGGGCTGTCACAGGCATGTTTGCTTTGGTTTCTGCACCCGTTACGCCAGCACGAGAAAGTAGGTAAGTGTAACCACCACCTAGCTCAGAAACCGATTGAAGCGTCTCATCACTTGCTGTTGGTGGAGCAATAAAGATTGGGTGAATACCAAACTTCTTAGCTGCAGCAACAAACTCGCCACTCTCGTTGGTTGGTACATCAGCAATCAATACTGAATCGATACCTGCATTAGCACAACGCTCGTAGAAGTTCTCGATACCACGTGCGTACACCAAGTTTGCGTACATCAGTAGGCCGATTGGTAGCTCTGGGTATTTAGCACGAATTTGACCAATAAGATCAAAACACACATCTGGCGTGACTTTAGAATCTAACGCACGAATGTTTGCACCTTGGATTGTCGGGCCATCTGCAAGCGGATCTGAGAATGGAATACCAAGTTCAAGTGCATCAGCACCCGCTTCAACGAGTGTTTCCATGATCTTAAGAGACTGCTGAGGGTTAGGATCGCCAACCGTTACGAATGGTACAAATGCGCCCTGATTCTTTTCAGCTAAGCGAGTGAAGAGTGATTGATAGCGATCCATTATAATGCTCCTTTCTCTTTAAGAATGTCGTGTACAGAGAAGATGTCTTTATCACCACGACCAGATAGATTAACCACTAATAGCTGTTCTTTCTCTGGGTCATCGTGAGCCATTTTAACAGCATGAGCCAAAGCATGAGATGACTCTAGCGCTGCGATAATACCTTCTTTACGTGCAATCAATTGGAACGCTTCTAGCGCTTCGTCGTCGGTCACGTTGTCGTATTCAGCACGGCCAATAGCATTTAGGTGCGCGTGTTGAGGACCAACTGATGGGAAGTCTAGACCCGCAGATACAGAGTAAGACTCTTCTACTTGGCCGTTCTCATCTTGCATCAGTGGCGCTTTCATGCCGAAGAAGATACCGGTTTTACCGTGCTTAAGCGGCGCGCCGTGTTGGTCGGTATCAATACCTTTACCAGCCGGCTCTACACCGATTAGGCGAACAGTTTCTTCTTCAATGAAATCCGCAAACATACCGATAGCGTTCGAACCACCGCCGACACAAGCGATAACCGCATCAGGAAGGCGACCTTCACGAGCTAGAATTTGGTTCTTCGTTTCTTCACCAATCATGCGTTGGAAATCACGAACAATCGTTGGGAATGGGTGAGGACCCGCTGCAGTACCCAATAGGTAATGCGCGTCTTCATAAGTTGCAGACCAGTCACGTAGTGCTTCGTTACACGCATCTTTTAGCGTTGAAGAGCCAGAATGAACAGGGATAACCTCTGCGCCCATTAGCTTCATACGGAACACGTTCGGGCTTTGACGTTCAACGTCTTTTGCACCCATGTAAACACGACACCTAAGACCTAGTAGAGCACACGCTAGAGCCGTTGCCACACCGTGTTGGCCTGCGCCAGTTTCAGCGATGATTTCCTGCTTACCCATACGTTTTGCTAGCAATGCTTGACCAAGAACTTGGTTTGTCTTGTGAGCACCGCCGTGAAGTAGATCTTCACGCTTTAGGTACAGTTTTGTTTTTGTACCTTTTGTTAGGTTACGTGCTAGCGTTAGTGCCGTTGGACGACCAGCGTACTCTTGAAGAAGCGTCATGAATTCGCTGCGGAACTCAGGATCGGCTTGTGCATCGATAAATGCTTGTTCAAGTTGGTCTAGTGCTGGCACTAGGATCTGCGGTACGTATTGACCACCGTATTCACCAAAGTAGGCATCGAGTTTAGCCATTGTGTTATTCCTTCAATTCTACTGATGTGTATTCACACCAAGTCATTTAATCTTGTTTGAGCTTCGCAAAAGGCAAAGCTCACAAATATGTTTTTAGTTTCTGCTTTCTAATTTCTAGCGCCGAGCTTGGACTAGTAATTACGAATCGCAGCAAAAGCACGTTGCAGTTTGTCTGCGTCTTTTTTGCCTGGAGCAGATTCAACACCAGAGTTTAGGTCTAATCCTAAGCAACCCAACTTAGCCGCTTGGTTAGCATTTTCTGGGGTTAGACCACCCGCCAACATGATTGCGCTTTGGTTGTTGATTAGGTTCCAATCGAACACTTGGCCTGTGCCACCAGTTTGAGAACCCACTTTAGTATCTAGCAGGTGACGAGTCACGTTGCTTTCCAGTAATTCTGGTAGCGAGCTTTTAGCACCGGAAGCAGCACCAGAAGCAACACCGTAAGCTTTCCAAATCTCAACGCTTTCAGGTAGTGACTGTTTTAGCTCATCGACAAACGCTTGAGACTCATCACCGTGCAATTGCACAGCGAACAGGCCTAGCTCAGAAACCGTTTTCGCAACGTCAGTAACGCTGTGGTTTTGGAACACACCCACGTAGTTCAAAGGTGCGCCGCTCATAGTCAAACGAGCCGCTTCGATATCCACATGACGCTTAGATGCTTCAACGAATATCAGACCACCGAATACCGCACCAGCTTGATAAGCCTTTGCTGCATCGTCAGAGTGAGTTAAACCACACACCTTGTTTTCACCCAGTGTTACTTTGCGTACCGCAAGCTCGAGGTTCTTCTCTGCCATTAGAGAGCTACCGATTAGGAAGCCATCTGCAAACGTTGAAAGGTCACGAACTTGTTGATGTGTGTAGATGCCAGACTCTGAAATCAAAACTGCGTTTGGAGCCAGTTCGCGAATCAGCGGCGCCAACTCTTTAGTACGGTTCAAATCAGTCGAAAGGTCACGAAGATTACGGTTGTTAATGCCGATCACCTTAGCGTTTAGAGCGACTGCACGGTGAAGCTCTTCTTCGTTGCTGACTTCGGTCAATACACCCATGTTGAGTGAGTGAGCGACTTCCGCCAGCGCTTTGTACTCTTCGTCATCTAATACCGATAGCATTAGCAAGATAGCATCAGCTGAGTAATGACGAGCTAGATACACTTGGTAGGTATCAACCATGAAGTCTTTACACAGGATAGGCTGCTTAGCAATGCTGCGAACTTTAGGTAAAAACTCAAAGTCACCTTGGAAGTACTTCTCGTCTGTCAGCACAGAAATCGCGTTTGCGTGGTTGTTGTAAACAGAAGCAATGTAGTCGAGGTCAAACTCGTCACGGATTAAACCTTTTGACGGAGAGGCCTTTTTACATT
This sequence comes from Vibrio sp. 10N.261.55.A10, assembly GCF_041470825.1. Classification (NCBI taxonomy): domain Bacteria; kingdom Pseudomonadati; phylum Pseudomonadota; class Gammaproteobacteria; order Vibrionales; family Vibrionaceae; genus Vibrio; species Vibrio sp. 10N.261.55.A10. The sequence continues at coordinate 87,233 of NZ_JBFRNC010000007.1, forward strand.
CAGTGATGAAAACCGTTTGTTCTCCGCTCAGAGCGTCATAAAAGCTGCGGTCTGTTGCAGTTAGTGACGCTTTAAACTCGTCTAATGGTTGAGTCTGCTTACGTGCTTCAACCCATTGGTATTTATCACGAACGATTTTTGCTAATACTTCCGCCATTTCAGCTTCTTTGACTGAAACGTGGGTCGACAGTTTATCGGTAGTCTGTGTCATGTTCTTTGTCTCAATTCGTCGTTCGTTAGGCGTGTGCAGCAAGCTTATGTACAAGCTCGTACGCTTTGCCAGAGTTCATCGCGTCAATCGCTTGCTGAGCGTTGGCTTTTAGGTCTTCGTGACCAAATAGACGCATCAGCAGAGCTACGTTGACTGCCACTGCGCCAACTTGAGCATCAGTGCCTTTACCCGTCAGGATATCAGTTGTGATGGCTTTGTTCTCTTCTGGCTCGCCGCCCTTAATCGCTTCAAGAGGGTGAGTGTTCAAACCAAAGTCAGCCGGAGTCACTGTGTACTCGTGAATCTTGCCATCTTTAATCTCAGCAACGATAGTCTCGCCGTGAATCGCTACTTCATCTAGGCCGCTACCGTGCACAACAGCTGCACGCTTCATGCCCATTTGCAGCATGGTTTCTGCGATAGGGCGTACCAGCTCTTTGCTGTAAACACCCATTAGCTCGATGTTAGGGCGAGCAGGGTTAATCAGTGGGCCAAGAATATTGAAGATAGTGCGCGTTTTCATTGTTTGACGAACCGGCATCGCGTGACGTACACCAACGTGATATTGCGGAGCAAATAGGAATGCTACGCCAAGTTCATCAACAGCCGTACGTGTGTCTTCAGCTGTCATCGCTAGGTTGATACCGAACGAATCCAGTAAGTCAGAAGAGCCTGATTTGCTCGATACGCTGCGGTTACCGTGCTTCGCGACTTTTAAGCCACACGCTGCGGCAACAAATGCAGAAGTCGTCGAGATATTGATGGTGTTGTGACCGTCGCCACCTGTACCTACGATGTCTGCGAAATCGTAATCAGGGCGCGGGAACGGGTTTGCATTCGCAAGTAGTGCTTTTGCTGCGCCTGCAATTTCATCGGGCGTTTCGCCTTTGATTTTCAGTGCAGTTAGCGCAGAAGCCATCAAGATTGGGTCTAGTTCACCCTTGATGATCACATCAAATAACTGTTGGCTTTCTTCTTGAGTAAGAGACTGCTGTTCGTAAAGTTTATTAATCTGTTCCATGATCGTTTCCTATATCGTCTTTTTCTCAAGAGCCCATTCGATAGCGTTTGCTAGAAGCGTTGCACCGTAGGTCGTCATAATTGATTCAGGGTGGAATTGGAATCCACACACCTTGTCTTGTTCTTGAACCACAGACATCACCAAATCATCTACTTCAGCGGTCACTGTTAGGCTATCAGATACATGCGTTGCCACTAAAGAGTGGTAGCGAGCGATAGCCAATGGCGAAGGTAAGCCTTGGTAAGTCGCATGGTTTTGGTGTTCCATCATCGACACCTTACCATGAATGATTTCGCCAGCGCCTGCAACGGTGCCGCCATAGGCTTCAACAATCGCTTGGTGGCCTAAGCAAATACCAATCATTGGCACTTTACCTTTTAGAAGCTGAATCAGCTCTGGCATACAGCCCGCATCTGCTGGAGCGCCAGGGCCTGGTGAAAGCAGTGCAACAGGGTTGTCTAGTTCGTTGATCGCCGCTTCAACTACTTTTGCAGGAATGTTGTTACGGTAAATTTTTACGCTGTGACCTAATGAACGAAATTGGTCTACAAGGTTGTAAGTGAACGAGTCGAAGTTATCGATGAATACAATATCAGCCATGATTACGACTCCTTCTTATTTGTTAGGTTCTTAGTATGAGCTGTTTGAATCGCTGAGATAACCGCTTGTGCTTTGCCGCGAGTTTCATCGGCTTCTGCTTGTGGGTCTGAATCGAATACCACACCAGCGCCAGCTTGTACTTGTGCTACGCCATCTTCAACGTAAGCAGAGCGAATTACGATACAAGTATCTAGAGTCCCTTCACCGGTTAGATAACCGACTGCACCACCGTAGCTACCACGACGCGTTTTTTCTACGTCACGAATAAGCTGCATTGCGCGGATTTTTGGTGCGCCCGTTAGCGTACCCATGTTCATACAAGCTTGGTAAGCGTGTAGAGCATCTAAGTCTTCACGGAGCTGACCAACAACACGAGAAACTAAGTGCATTACATGGCTGTAGCGGTCAACTTTTAGCAAGTCTGCTACGTGGCGAGTGCCAGCTTCGGCAATACGCGCAACATCGTTACGTGCTAGGTCGACTAGCATCATGTGCTCGGCGTTTTCTTTCTTGTCGGTACGCAGTTCAAGCTCGATACGGCTGTCTAGGTCGAAATCGATTTGACCGTCAGGGCGCTTACCACGACGACGAGTACCAGCAATAGGGTAGATCTCAATTTGGTTGGTTTCTGTCTCGTATTTCAGCGCGCTTTCTGGAGATGCACCGAACAGAGTAAACAGCTCGTCTTGCATGTAGAACATGTAAGGGCTTGGGTTGCTTTGTTTGAGTTCTTTATAAGCCGCCAGTGGGGCAGGGCAAGGTAGAGTGAAGCGGCGTGAAGGTACCACTTGGAATACATCGCCTTTAACTACGTACTCTTTTAAATCACGAACCGTTTGGCAGAAGTCTTCATCTGAAACGCTAGGTACAGCTTCAACGTTGTCTAACGGCGTTACTTCAGTGATGGCTTTCAGGGACTGACACTGAGTTTGAATGTCGGCTAGACGGTCAGTCAATTGCGCTTTGATGCTGTCATCTTGAGCAAATAAGCTCGCGTGAAGTAGGCCTTCGTTCTCTTGGTGATCGAAACGCAATAGTGTTTCAGCTACGTAGAATACAAAGTCAGGACAATTGTTGGTTGCTTCAGCATCACCTAGTGGCTCAAAGTTTGCCACGATGTCGTAAGCGAATAAGCCCGCCATGAATAATGCGTGTTTGTTATCCGCGTCTTGCTCAAAGCTGTGCTGAACCAAACGCAGTGCATCGAATGAAGAGGCTTCTCTTAAACGTGAGTCTTCGTCTAATTCGTTGCTTGGTTCGATAAAAGTCAGCGTCAAAACGTTATCAGTAAGGTCAGATTTAATTTCTGCTTTCACGTTTTGAGTGAGATGTTCGATAAGCGCTTGACCGTTTTCAGTCAATGCTTGAAAGGTTACTTCATGTCCGCGACATACGATGCGAACAGCAGAGTCGATAAGGAGTAGGCTTGTCAGGTTCTGTTTAGATTCAATCTCGGCAGATTCCAACAAAAGACTATCAGTTTTGTTTTCACACAAAGTATGAAAAACGCTGGTTGGATCTTGCGAGTAAGGAACTGAGGAATTGATGACCTCAATGGTTCCCAGCTTTTTGATTTCAATGGCCTTGTTCACAAGACCTCCTTTATGATTCTTTAAATTTCCTGCCGTACATAGTCGCATAAAGATACCTTTCACCCAATCTAGAATATGGTCAATTCGATGATTTGTTAGTCAGTTGAATGTGAGATGTTCGACAAATTAAAAAGCCCGCTATTAAAGCGGGCTTAGTGATAACTTTTTTATAAACAAACTGTTTAATTAGAAGTACACGTTAGCCCACCAAGAACTTGTCCAAGTGCGCCACCAATTAAGCTCTGAACTTGCTTCTACTGAAGAAAGTTCTAAAACTTTATCTTTATGGTTTTGGTTAAATTCTTGTAACATGGTGAACCTATCAAATGTGATACTTCGTATTTGTGTACTAGTTAACTAGTTTTCTGCTTGCGGGTCAAGTGTGTTGACACAAATATAACGATAAAAATTGAAAACAATGAAAAAGAATATATGAGAATTGATCTACATAGTCATACAACAGCCTCAGATGGCCGACTTACTCCACCTGAGCTAATTGACCGAGCGCTTGGCTTTAACATCGAAGCGCTAGCGATTACAGATCATGACACGACTGATGGGCTTGCTGAAGCACGCAGCTACATTGCGGATAACAACCTTCCTATTCAGTTGATAAACGGCATTGAGATTTCGACTGTTTGGCAAAACAAAGATATCCATATTGTTGGGTTAAACGTTGATCCTGAGTCACCAGAACTCAAAGCGCTCATTGAACAACAGAAGCAACACCGTATTGGGCGTGCTGAGATGATCGCTCACCGTCTTGAGAAAGCGACTCGTGAAGGGGTGTTAGAAGAAGTTAAATTGATTGCGGGTGATGCACCAATCACTCGCGCTCACTTTGCTAAGTGGCTAGTCGACAATGGCTATGCGAAAACTATGCAGCAGGTGTTTAAAAAGTTTCTTACTCGTAATAACCCAGGTTATGTGCCGCCAACTTGGTGTTCAATGAGTGATGCTGTCACGGCTATTCATGCTGCTGGTGGACAAGCCGTACTCGCTCACCCTGGGCGATATGGACTTACAGCCAAGTGGGTTAAGCGCCTGCTAGCGGCATTTGTTGAAGCGAAAGGGGATGCGATGGAAGTAGCTCAACCTCAGCAAGCGCAACAAGAAAGACGCACACTCGCGGATTATGCTATACAATACAAACTATTAGCCTCCCAAGGCAGTGATTTCCATTACCCATCTCCGTGGATGGAACTTGGACGCAATCTCTGGCTACCTTCTGGGGTCGAAGAAGTATGGAAAGATTGGGAGTTTCAAACGGTTTCACCATCTGAATAGTCTTTAGGTGAGCCAGCTCCTTCTGATGATAGAGTCGAGAGATTCGATAACGAGGATCAACAATGAGCCAGTTTTTTTATGTACACCCAGATAACCCACAAGCACGCTTAATTACTCAAGCGGTTGCGATTATTCGCAATGGCGGCGTTGTGGTTTATCCAACAGATTCCGGTTATGCGCTGGGCTGTCAGCTTGAAAACAAACAAGCACTTGAACGTATCTGTAAAATTCGTCGCATCGATGACAAGCACAATTTCACCTTGTTATGCCGTGATCTTTCTGAGTTATCACTGTATGCACGCGTTGATAACGTGGCTTTCCGTCTGCTGAAAGCACACACGCCAGGTGCTTACACGTTTATCTTTAAAGCAACCAAAGAAGTGCCAAAGCGTTTGATGAACGCCAAGCGTAAAACGATTGGTATTCGTGTCCCAGACAACAAGATTGCACTCGACCTTTTGGAAGCGATGGGTGAACCATTAATGTCGACGTCTCTGATTCTGCCGGGTAACGAGACTACGGAGTCGGATCCAGAAGAAATTCGTGACAGCCTAGAACATGCGGTTGATGTCATTTTGAATGGCGGTTACTTAGGTGAGCAACCGACGACGGTTATTGACTTCAGTGACGATGATGCCGTGGTTCTACGTCGTGGTGCTGGCGATCCTGCGCCGTTTGAATAATCGCTTTACTGATTAACAGTCTGTAACGATACAGCAAACCTGCCACAGTAAATAACAAGTGCTTTTTGGCAGGTTATTTGCGATAATACGCGACCGCGATTTGGTCGCGAAAAATTCATTCGACGTCTGTGAAGACGACAATTAGGTAGAAAAGAGTAAATGAGCGAAAAATTACAGAAGGTTTTAGCGCGAGCTGGTCACGGTTCTCGTCGTGAACTAGAAGGTTTAATCAAATCTGGTCGTGTAAGTGTTAACGGTCAAGTTGCGAAACTGGGCGAGCGTCTTGAAGACGAGAACTCAGTGATCCGTATCGATGGCCATACTGTTTCAGGCAAGGCTTCTGAAGAAGTGGTTTGTCGTGTACTTGCTTACTACAAACCTGAAGGTGAGCTTTGTACTCGTCACGATCCTGAAGGCCGCCGTACTGTTTTCGATCGTCTACCTAAGATCCGTGGTTCTCGTTGGATTTCAGTTGGTCGTCTTGATGCAAACACATCAGGCCTTTTGCTTTTCACTACTGATGGTGAGCTTGCAAACCGTCTAATGCACCCAAGCCGTCAGGTTGAACGTGAGTACCTAGTACGTGTATTCGGTGAAGTGACTGAGCAGAAAGTTAAAAACGTTACTCGTGGCGTACAACTAGAAGACGGCATGGCTCGTTTTGAAGATGTGGTTTACGCTGGTGGTGAAGGTATGAACCATACTTTCTACGTAGCGATTAACGAAGGTCGTAACCGTGAAGTTCGTCGTCTTTGGGAATCTCAAGAAACGACAGTAAGCCGCCTGAAACGTGTACGTTACGGTGATATCTACCTTGATAAGAAACTGCCTCGTGGCGGTTGGAAAGAGCTAGATCTTCAAGAAGTTAACTACCTGCGTGAGCTTGTTGAGCTTAAGCCTGAGAAAGAGACACTGTTGGATCTTGATCCTTCAAACACTTCTCGTAAGCGTGAGCGTTCTCGTAGCCAAAAAATTCGTCGTGCTGTTAAACGTCACGAAGAGCGTGCAAACGCACCAAAAGGCCGTAGCAACCAAACTAAGCGTAAGAAGCCTGCAACTCGCGGTACTACAACACCTGATTCAGGTCGTAGCGCTCCAGCTGCAAACAAAGGCAAACCTCAGGCTAACAAAAGTAAGCCTAAACTGAACAACGGTCGTCCGGCTAAACCAGCTAAGCCAAGAACACGTCAGTAATTACGTAATTTATTGCGCGTAAAGCTTCATTAGCTAAAAGCACTGAATACTAAAAAACCTGCTCATTGAGCAGGTTTTTTTACGTCTAGAAGAAATAAAAGATTCGGGATGCGAGTAATCGAGTATCGAAAACATACTGCCATAATCGGCAGTAAGCATGCTCTTCGCATCTCGTATCTCGTTCTATTTACTTATGATTCGAGAAGTTATCGCCTTTCGCTAATCGGTCGTAAAGCACAACATTCACTGATGCCGCTAGATTCATACAGCCGTTGGTCGGAACGTAAATCGTCTCACGACAGAAATCTGTGATTTCTTTCTTTAGCGTGCCATCTTCTGGGCCAAAAATGTAAAACGCACGTGGTGGGTGCTTGTAATCAGGTAGAGGCTTAGCACCTTCAATCAGATCAACAGCAACCGGCACGCAGCCTACTGGAATAATATCTTTCAGCTCTTCAACACCAATCAAAGGCAGGGCTAAGTGCTTTTCTTTGGTATCGGTATGGAATTTTCGCGCATGGTCGTAGCGTGTGCCAGTGTAAAACACAGAGTTGGCGCCGTAGCAGCCAGCTGCTCGCATCACTGAGCCTACGTTTTCTGGCGTCTTTGGGTTAACTAGGCCAATGCAGGCATAGCCTTTTGATTGTGTGTCTGTTTTTGCTTTGGTCATAATCAGTGAATCTAACGTTGATGATGAAAGTGATGAATCACGATGGAAAATAGCGTGATAAAAATAGCCGAGCAATGGGCTCGGCTAACTTTTAACTCGCTTACATGAATACTTGTTTACTCATGCAGATGAGCGTCAACAGCGGTATTAGTCGCGTTTCCACAGCATGTGACAGAACTTATGTTCTGGATCACGGCTGATTAACATGCGAGCAAATACGTCGTCTAGAACGTCATCAGCTTCATTCACAAGACCAATGCGCACTTCAGCGTAGATCTCTTTGTCGACTTCAAAGCCAACATGTTCAACCCAATCATCGCCAGTTTCAACAAGCTCTGCTGCGCCACGATCTTCAAACTGAGCAGTGAAAAGAATCACGTCTGCAGGCTCTAGGTTGTCAGGTGCCATCTCTAGGAAGATGTCGTATGCAGTGTCAATTGCGTCGTCATAAGACATTAGGTCGTTAGCTTCGGTCATAATAAGTATCTTAGCTTGCGCGGTTCATGTATTTACGTTCAGCAGTGTTTACTACTACTTTGTCGCCAGTCGCGATGTATTCAGGTACTTGAATAGTAAGACCTGTAGAAAGACGAGCAGGCTTAGTACGAGCAGACGCTGATGCACCTTTGATTGAAGGATCAGTCTCTTCGATAACTAGTTCAACAGATGTTGGTAGCTCAAGCGTTGCAGCGTTGCCGTCGATAAGGATCGCGTACATGCCTTGAGTTTCTTCGTTGATGAACAGTAGTTCGTCTTCGATAGTCTCACCGTTGAAGATGAATTGTGTGTAATCTTCGTTGTCCATGAAGATGTACTCGTTGCCATCAACGTAAGAGAACATTACTGCACGCTTAGTTACGTCAATAGTTTCAACAATTTCGTCAGCCTTGTGGCGAACTTCAGTTTTAACGCCAGTTGCTACATCGTTACCACGGAAGCGGTAAATCTTTTGGCCGCCACGGCCGCCTGGTGTTGTTACTTCGATATCTTTAACGATCACTGTTTTGCTTTCTACTGTGATAGCAAAACCTTTTTTAATTTCACTTGCTCTAGGCATTTTGTGTTTGTCCTTAGTGGGTCTATCCGCTGATTATATCTCGGAGATGCTATAAATAGGAATAGCTTGAATCATAAAGTCACCTAGGCGATCATAGAGTTATAGTTAAATCATTATTTTATTTACCGAAACGACCTATGCAGCTACCCGTTATTGACCCAACACAGCCTTTTCAACCTGAATTTCAACCTGTGGTTAACGATCTGATTACCTTTCTAAAAGGTGGGTTAGGATCTAATCTGCACAGTATTTATATTTATGGCAGTGTGGCTCGTAAGCAAGCCGTCTTCGGTCGCTCCAATCTAGATGTGGTTGTGGTGACCCATCGACCGTTTCCTGACCAACGAACCACTTTGTTGAACACCATCAAATGGCGTTTCCAAAAGAGCTTCCCGCAGGTAACTCAAGTGGCGATAAAAACTACCTTAGTGAGTGAGATAGTCGATTTCGACAATATCTTCACTTGGGGTTTTATGCTCAAGCATTTAGCCGTGTGTGTGCATGGTGAAGACTTATCAGACTGCTATGGTGATTTTGAAACAAGTTGGGAAATTGCTAAGCACTGGAATATGGATGCGGAAAACTGGTTGGCGGTGTATCGCAACAAGATCGCACGAGCGACAACGCCAGAACAACAAGTCGCTGCGCAGGTGATTATTGCCAAGAAGCTTCTACGGGCGAGTTACTCACTGGTGATGTACCGCGATAAATATTGGTACGATGATCCTGTTGAATGTGGCCAACAGTTCTTGAAGTATCACCCAGATCGAGAAGTCGAAATCCAAAGGTTGGGCATTTTACTTTCTGGTCGACCAATCCCTAAACGTTCGGTGATCGGTATTCTTGATGGCTTTGGTGAGTGGTTGATTAAGCAGTATCAGAAAACCGAGTTCAGAATCGGATAGAGATTTATAACCGATCCATTGATACTAAAAAGCAGAGTGTGCTGAAGAACATATCTCTGCTTTTTTCGTTTTAAGAGCATATTGAATATAGTGCTAGAACAAACCCAACTGCTGCCCACTAACTCTTTCAAAGTCTAAACCGATGAAGGGCAGTATTGCCTCTGCGACCGGTTTAATCTGCTTGTCGATATAGTGCTGATAATCGATACCACTCTTTAAATACTCCTTGGGCTCAGGGCCACTCAGAGTAATCAAATACTCAATGCGTCCTTTATTTTGGTATTGAAGAGGGCGCCCTAACTGAGCATTGATCTCATCGGCCATACGAGCTGCGCGAACCTGCGGCGGAATGTTCTTTTGGTATTCATGTAATTTGCGGCGTAAGCGCTTTTGATACACCAATAAATCATCATGTTTGCCAGCAGAGGTTTCATCAACAAACTGTCTGACGTAGTCGGTTGGATCTTGATCGTGAAACACCATCTCATACAAGGTTTGTTGGAATTGCTGTGCGAGAGGTGTCCAATCGGTGCGTGCACTCTCAAGCCCTTTAAATATGATCTTTTCTTTATCGCCTTGAGTGATTAATCCGGCATAACGTTTCTTCGAGCCGGTTTCTGAACCTCTAATGGTCGGCATTAGAAACTTGCGATAGTGAGTCTCGTATTCCAATTCGAGTATTGAGGTTAGGTTGTGGGTCTCTTTTAAGTGATTCGTCCACCAATCGTTGATGTAAGCGACCAGCGTGTTCCCGATCTCGTCTGCTTTTTGCTGATCATAACTGCCGTTCAGAGACACGAAGGTTGAATCGGTATCGCCGTAAATCACTTGATAGCCTTTGTCTTCGATCAGAACCTTGGTTTGCTTCATGATCTCATGTCCACGCATGGTAATTGAAGACGCTAACCGGGTATCGAAGAAACGACAACCAGACGAACCTAACACACCATAGAATGAGTTCATGATGATCTTAATCGCCTGAGAGAACGCTTTCTCGTTGTTCTTCTTCGCCACATCACGTGCAGCCCAAAGGTTTTCGATCATCTCGGGCAAGAAGTGTTTAGAGCGGTGGAATTGCCCACCTCGAAAGCCATCAACGGCTTGGTTTTCTGCTGGGCCTAGTTCAAGCTTCAACCCTTCAATTAGTCCCATAGGGTCAATCAGAAACGAGCGAATGATCGATGGATACAGGCTCTTAAAATCGAGTACCAAAACCGAGTCGTACAGATTGGGAATTGAATCCATCACATAACCACCGGGGCTAGCAATCCAGTTCTCAGGCTCTAAGTTAGGCGCGACATAACCCGCTCTGTGTATCTGTGGTAGGTACAAATTAGTAAAAGCAGCAACAGAACCGCCAACACGATCAAGCTCGACACCAGTCAGTCGCGAACGCTCAATCGCAAAATCGAGTAGGTGGGTATGTTCGAAGATTCGGTTTACCAACACACAGTCTTGAAGGTTGTACTTAGCGAGTGAAGGCTTATCGAACTTAAACATCCGGTTAATCTCATCCATGCGGTCATGAACGTTGTGGATGTCTTTGCCTTCACCAAGTAACTCTTGCGATACGGACTCCAGTGACCAAGACCGGAAGTGGTAGGTTGCCGTTTTAAGCATATCGATACCATCCAAGACAACGCGCCCTGGGATGGTGATAAACCCCTGCTGATTCTGTGCAGAGCTACGGAAAAAGCTTGGTTGATTGTCTCTACCGATATTTAGCTTTACTTCGTTCCATTCTGAACGTTTGTGCAGCAGCCTAAAGTCGAAGTCGATAACATTCCAACCAATGATGATGTCAGGGTCAAATTCAGAGAACCACATAATCATGGCTTCAAGAAGAGCTTTTTCGTTGGCAACCCATTGGATGTTGGTGCCGGCTTCTTGAGGGGCGCCGACCATGATCACTCGGCTATCCATCGAGCTGTCTAGACCAATCGAATAAAGCACGCCTTTTTCTGAACATTCAATATCAAGCGAGACGACAGATAGATTGGGTAAGTAGTCGCCCGCTCGGCATTTCGCATTTGAGACTCTGCGATGCTGGTTCTTTTGTACCGCGGTACCCGTGAACTCAATACTTCCTTTGATAAAGCGTTCCATCAAGAATCGGTCAGCGAGTCGAATATCGCTTTCAAAGGTTTGGATTTCTTCGTTATGGAAGGCTTGCGCTAAACCAAAGCTACTTCTCGACAGCGAGGTATAACACGCGGCGAGAGGTGTTTGCTCGAATGTGGCTAGTTCTAGAGGCTTAAATTGGCAATCAATCGACTCTTTGGCTGCGATTGTCTGACATGCTTCTAAATCAGATTGAGCGACAAAAAATACAGGTTTTTCATTTGGAATGGTCAGCAGAGTAGGGCCTTGAGGGGTGCTTAACCACAAGTCGATTTGCGTGCGCCCTGAAAAATCTCTTGCTTGTCTTGTGAGTACAAAGCCTTGCTGAATATCCAATGTAGTAACCTATTGAAATGGGGAATCGAATACTACCATCTAGCGACCCTCTGCGCACAAAAGGCAGTAAAAATACTAACTAAATTCTAGTTAGTAGAGGCAAATAACGGGACTCTATAAGCAAATAAGTGAAATTGTCGCGAATGGTTATTCAATGGTATTGAAAATATCTTTATCTTATGTAATTTTATTGGGTGTTGTTTTAACTGGTTGATTTTTAGAAAAAGCTTGTTGTTTTAGTTAGCTTATTTGTTAATAAGTACTTGCTAAAGTTCGTGTTTCAGCACATATTCAACAGAGCTTTTTTTTAGTAATTAAGTTAAGATGTACTCAATGCTGCGATCCACTGTTCCTTTGTTCAATTGTTTCAAACAGATGAAATGACACAGTGGTTGCAGAGCCAATTAATAGTGTGGAGATACAAGTTTGATAAATGTTTTCCTTGTAGATGATCACGAGCTGGTTCGCACAGGGATACGACGTATTATTGAAGACGTCCGTGGAATGAACGTAGCAGGGGAAGCTGAAAGCGGTGAAGATGCTGCAAAATGGTGTCGTACTAACAATACTGACGTTATTTTGATGGATATGAATATGCCTGGTATTGGTGGCTTAGAAGCAACCAAGAAGATCTTGCGTTTCAACCCTGATGTTAAAATCATCGTTTTAACTGTTCATACGGAAAATCCGTTTCCAACTAAAGTGATGCAAGCTGGAGCTGCTGGTTACCTTACTAAAGGGGCAGGTCCGGATGAAATGGTAAATGCAATTCGAGTGGTTAATAGTGGCCAACGATACATTTCACCAGAAATTGCGCAGCAGATGGCTTTGAGCCAATTCTCGCCTGCGTCTGAAAATCCATTCGCAGACTTATCTGAACGTGAACTTCAAATCATGATGATGATTACCAAAGGTCAGAAAGTGACGGATATTTCAGAACAACTCAATCTAAGTCCTAAAACAGTCAACAGTTACCGCTACCGCTTGTTCAGTAAGCTGGATATCAGTGGCGATGTAGAGCTGACGCATTTAGCGATTAGACATGGAATGTTAGACACTGAGACCCTTTAACACTGAGATCGTATAGTGACCAACTTGTTTGACTCAGTCTCATTCCTCAAGACAGTAACAGAGCAGCCCGGCGTTTATCGAATGTATAACGCCGAGGCTGCCGTTATTTACGTCGGTAAAGCTAAGAACCTCAAAAAACGCCTTTCCAGTTATTTCCGTAAAAAAGTCGACAGTGAAAAAACACGCGCTCTAGTTAGTAATATTGACAAGATCGATGTCACTGTAACGCACACGGAAACAGAAGCGCTCATTCTTGAGCACAACTACATCAAGCAGTACTTGCCTAAATACAACGTACTTTTGCGTGATGATAAGTCGTACCCTTATATTTTTATTAGCGGTCACAAGCATCCTCGTTTGTCGATGCACCGTGGTGCTAAGAAGAAAAAGGGCGAATACTTTGGTCCTTACCCTGATTCCGGCGCTGTGCGTGAGACGCTACACCTAATCCAAAAGATTTTCCCTGCCCGCCAGTGTGAAGATACGGTTTATGCCAATAGAACGCGCCCGTGTTTGATGTATCAGATTGGTCGTTGTGCTGCGCCATGTGTTAGCTCAATCATCTCTGATGAAGAGTACAGTGAACTTATCGACTACGTTCGTCTGTTCCTGCAAGGGAAAGACAAATTAGTCCTTGAGACGCTCATCGACAAAATGGACAAGGCAAGCCGTGAGCTTCGCTTTGAGCAAGCTGCCGCTTTCCGTGACCAAATCCAAGCGATTCGACGCGTGCAAGAACAACAGTATGTATCTGACGACTCCATGGAAGATATGGATGTGTTGGGCTTTGCTCAAGAGAATGGCGTAGCGTGTATTCATATCTTGATGATTCGCCAAGGCAAGGTTTTAGGCAGCAGAAGTCATTTCCCTAAAATTCCAAACAATACGGTGCGAGAAGAGGTCTTTTCGAGCTTTTTAAGCCAATACTATCTTGCGCATAATGAAGCAAGAACCATCCCAACTCGTTTGATTCTCAATGCCGATTTGATGGAAGATGTCACACCTATTCAAGAAGCCTTGTGTGAAGTGGCGGGTCGTAAGATTCACTTCAATACCAACCCTTCTGGTACCCGATGTCGTTACCTTAAATTGTCGAATACCAATGCATTGACGGCTATTACCACCAAGATTAATCACAAGATGACGATTAATCAGCGCTTCAAAGAGCTTCAAGAAGTGTTGTCGATGGATGCTATCAAGCGCATGGAATGTTTCGATATCAGTCATACCATGGGTGAAAGCACGATTGCGTCGTGTGTGGTGTTCAATCAAGAAGGCCCGGTTAAACCAGAGTACCGTCGTTACAACATCACCGGCATTACAGGTGGCGATGATTATGCAGCGATGGCTCAGGCGCTTGAGAGACGTTATTCGAAGCAACTCGATGTCGACAAGATCCCAGACATCATCTTTATCGATGGTGGTAAAGGTCAGCTAAACCGCGCTCATGAGATCATTTCTCAATATTGGGGTGATTGGCCGTTTAGACCAAGAATGATGGGTATTGCGAAAGGCGTGACGCGTAAACCGGGTTTAGAAACTTTGGTAACCCTTGAAGGTGAAGAGTTTAATTTACCTAGCGATGCACCAGCGCTGCATCTTATCCAGCACATTCGTGATGAGAGCCATAATCATGCGATTGCAGGGCACAGGGCGAAACGTGGTAAAACGCGCAGAACCAGTGCTTTGGAAGGAATTGAAGGGGTAGGACCTAAACGTCGTCAAGCTTTGCTGAAATATATGGGTGGCTTACAAGAACTTAAGCGTGCAACTGTCGAAGAAATAGCCAAAGTGCCGGGCATTAGTCATTCTTTGGCAGAAAACATTTATCAAGCATTGAAACAATAGTAAAAATCCCGCACCATTAAAGCGCAATTAATAAGAGCCCAATAATATGCGTTTGAATATACCTAACATTTTGTCCTTACTGAGACTATTTTTGATCCCAGTATTCGTTGTCGTTTTCTATCTACCTTATCAATGGGCTCCTTTCGCTGCTGCGATGGTGTTTTGGGTAGCCGGTTTCACTGATTGGCTAGATGGCATGCTAGCTCGTAAGTTAGGGCAAACGTCTCGCTTCGGTGCCTTCATTGACCCTGTGGCTGACAAAGTGTTGGTCGCTACGGCTCTTATCCTGATTACAGAGCATTACCACTCTATTTGGATAACTATTCCAGCCGTGACCATGATTGCTCGTGAGATCATCATTTCAGCGCTTCGTGAATGGATGGCTGAAATCGGTAAACGCGCAAGTGTTGCGGTATCTTGGGTTGGTAAAGTCAAAACGGTTTCTCAGATGTTCGCTCTTTGGGTACTTATCTGGAGATACGACGACTGGATGGTGTGGGTAGGTTACATTGCACTGTATGTCGCCACCGTTCTTACTTACTGGTCAATGGCACAATACTTGATGGCTGCCAAAGACGATTTGTTAGACGAAAAACATCATTGATGAAGAAGCGAGCTGAGGCTCGCTTTTTTGATCTTTAACCTAAGGTTAAGTTATCAATAGTGGATATCTAATGTGATATAGATCTCCTTTGAATAACCCGCTCACAGTGTGTTTTGAACATAAAGTCAGCTATTTGGCCTGTTTCGTATGAAATCTATTCAAACGAATTAAAAATACAAAAATAATATTGACTCAATCGTCTGAATCCGTAGAATGCATCCCGTACCCAAGAGGATAGCAATGAGCGATTCGATTGGAGTTACTAAGGCGCCTTGGCAGAGTGGCTATGCAGCGGATTGCAAATCCGTGGACCTCGGTTCGACTCCGGGAGGCGCCTCCATTCTCTCTTTCTTCTAGAAAGAATTTGAATGAAAATGCGATACTAGCTCAGTTGGTAGAGCGCAACCTTGCCAAGGTTGAGGTCATCGGTTCGAACCCGATGTATCGCTCCAAATTTTGTAATGTTGATTGGCGTCAGCATTAAGATGGTGTTTTACTTTTCAGTAATCGGCATCGCAATAAAGAATTGCGTGCCCTGGTGGTGGAATTGGTAGACACAAGGGATTTAAAATCCCTCGGCGTTCGCGCTGTGCCGGTTCAAGTCCGGCCCGGGGCACCATCTATTAAAGTCTTTATCTCGATAAAGCAAATGCGATACTAGCTCAGTTGGTAGAGCGCAACCTTGCCAAGGTTGAGGTCATCGGTTCGAACCCGATGTATCGCTCCAAATTAAGAAGCCCGAACAGAAATGTTCGGGCTTTTTGGTTTCTGACGTTTAGCTTTTACGTTTAAGAACTCTTCTTGTTCGAATCCGCACTCAACATTCATTTCTATCTCTGTTTCAAATTTTGCAATCAAGTTAGTTTTTAAAAGCGAGATTCCTTATGAACTTGTTCCTCGTGCTAGGGAATGACGGAATGACGGAAAGACGGTATGACCTCAAAGTCTCTCTAGTAACGTTTATAAATCCACGTCGTCATCCTCGGGCGTGAGGAACGAGCGAACCGGGGAGCTCTTGCCGCTTGCTGATTAACTTCAGTTAAATCTATTGCATCAGATAGTTTCTGAATAAAACAATACATCGACATGTTGTAAGGGACTCCCAATGAACTCATTCTTCAGGCTAAGGAATGACGGAAAGGCGCCACAGCCTCAAAGCCATCACTAACACCGCCTGTACACCCACGTCGTCATCCTCGGGTGTGAGGAACGAATGAACCGGGGATCTCTTGCCGCTTGCTGATTAACTTCAGTTTAATCTATTGCATCAGATAGTTTCTTGAATAAAGCAATACAATGACATGTTGTAAGGGGTTCTCTATGAATTCATACCTCGCTCTAGGGAGTGACGCCATGACCTAAAAGCTTCTCTAGCAACGTTTATAACCCCACGTCGTCATCCTCGGGTATGAGGAACGAATGAACCGGGGATCTCTTTCCCAAACGATAGTGTGACGATATTTACAGCAATTGCTTAGCCACCGCTGCTATTTATCAAGCTATTACTAAAAACTATTGATCGTTCATTTCACTTTATGTTACTTTCCCGCGCAATCTCGGAATGAAAATGTTCAAGAAAAGCAACGATTGCTTCTGGGGGATACGCGTAGTGACCATTCTTGCTGATTGGGACATTACGTAGGGTAGGTATTGGCTAGTCCTTTAGCTGATAGACGGGATACTTATGGCGCAGTTCGTCATGTTAATGGGAAACCCAACATTGAACACACTAATTACAACATTGCTAATCAGCTCTGCATTTCCAAAGGGACCAGCTCCTCATAGCTGCCCGATCCTGCAAAAATGTCCAATTCTTCAAAACAGTAGCATTACTGAACCTTGAGCTCACGCTAACAATTTATCGCTGTCTTAAGACGGCTTAATTTCGTATTCGTCATTTGACTTATGCGAGCGTACAGCTATATCTCATTTCTAGACAATACGTGTACTTCACTATGAACTCTCTCCAAATTTAACGAGAGTTGGTGGGTAATTGCGTCTGATGGAGGTGAGTATGAACACATTCAAGGGGACTTTTATGACTACCGCCTTTGAAGTCGATATCAATACTATCGCAAATTCATTTTCAACTATGGTTCCTATCTTAGAGGGAACGTACGACCTAACACCTGACGCTATTTTGCTAGAGCAAGAACAGCATGAGTCGGATGTTCGCTCTTACCCAAGACGCCTGCCTATTGCTATTAAACGAGCATGTGGCGCTTTAGTTGAAGATACTCGTGGCCAACTCTTTCTCGATTGCTTAGCCGGTGCAGGTACACTTTCTCTGGGTTACAACCACCCTGAGATTAACCAAGCACTTAAAGACCAACTCGATTCTGGTTTGCCATACCAAACACTTGATATCACGACTCAAGCAAAAGAGACGTTTATCAAGCGAGTTAAAGCTTTTCTTCCTCAAGACTTTTCAAATAACTCGGTTCTTCAATTCTGTGGCCCATCTGGCGCTGACGCTGTGGAAGCGGCGATCAAGCTCGCCAAGCAAACCACAGGTCGCAACACCATGTTTGCTTTCCGTGGTGCTTACCATGGTATGACGAACGGCACCATGGGTATGATGGGTAACCTCGGCACTAAAGAGCGTCGTAGCGGCTTGATGTCTGATGTGCACTTCATGCCTTTCCCATACAACCTACGCTGCCCGTTTGGTATTGGTGGTGAAGCGGGTGCTAACGCGAGCATTCGTTACATCGAACGTATGTTGAATGATGACGAGTCTGGCATCATGAAACCGGCGGCGATGATCGTTGAGCCTGTGCAAGGTGAGGGCGGTGTGATTCCTGCTCCAGCATCTTGGTTACAAGGCCTACGTCGCATCTGTGATGAGCACGGCATCCTACTGATTTTTGATGAGATTCAGTGTGGTGTGGGCAAAACTGGCCATCGATTTGCGTTTGAAGAGTCTGGTGTTAATCCAGATATCTTATGTTTATCTAAAGCGATTGGTGGCGGACTGCCTATGTCGCTGCTTGTGTTCGATAAGAGCATTGATACATGGAAAGCGGGTGAGCACACCGGTACATTCCGTGGTAACCAATTAGCAATGGTCTCTGGCGCTAAGGCGTTGGAGATCATCGAACGAGATGGCTTAGTTGAGCACGCGAACATCGCAGGCCAATATTTACGTCACGGGCTTGAGAAGATTCAATCACGCGTTAGCTGTATTGCTGAAGTTCGTGGTAAAGGCCTGATGCTCGGTGCTGAGATCAAACAACCAAATGGTGAGCTTAACAAGTTTGGCGAACCACAATCAGACGGCGAACTAACCCTAGCGATTCAACGAGCAGCGTTAGAGCGTGGCTTGATGGTTGAAAAGGGTGGTCGTGATGGCTCGGTAATTCGTTTCCTTCCGCCAATGATTATCTCTTTTGAGCAGATTGACTTTGCACTCCGCGTAATGGAAGAAGCGATCATCGCAGCTGGTGGTGGCTTACAACAAGACCCAACTTCAAGCGAACAAGCAAACCAAGAATGGAACAAGCATTTCATCCATACAGGTTTAGGCGGTAGCGACGAATTTGCTAACGTGATGAACCAAACCACTCAAGCGATGAAAGCGGTTTTTGAACAGGTTGAAACCCCTTATTCGGGTTTAGATCCAAAAGTGCTAGAAGCAGCTATCAATGCTGTCGACCTTGATAACAATCAACACGCTTTGGTTGATGTTGTAGATAGTACTGCAGACCTTGTCGCTGCAAACTCCATCTTCGTGCAACACCCAGATTGCATTGCACACCTTCACACTCCTCCTCTTATGGCTTCGGTAGCAGCGGAATCGATTATCGCGGCGTTGAATCAATCAATGGATTCATGGGACCAAGCATCGGCTGCAACTTATGTTGAGCAGCGCGTGGTTGATTGGATGTGTGACAAGTACCAACTTGGCGCACAAGCTGACGGTGTTTTCACTAGCGGAGGCACGCAAAGTAACCTAATGGGTTTACTGCTTGCGAGAGACTGGGTTGCGGATAAGCACAATGGTCATTCTATCCAAAAGCTTGGCTTACCAGAATACGCGAGCAAGCTGCGTATCTTATGTTCAAAGAAATCTCACTTCACGGTTCAAAAGTCAGCCTCTCTACTAGGGCTAGGCGAAGCGGCAGTGTGCTGTGTTGATACCAATGCAAACGGCACTATCAAGCCTGACTTGCTAGACGCAGAAGTGAAAGCACTGAAAGCACAAGGTCTGATTCCTTTTGCTGTGGTTGGTACTGCGGGCACAACCGATCATGGTGCTATCGATGACCTTGATGCGATTGCAGAAATCGCAAGTCAGCAAGATCTTTGGTTCCATGTCGACAGTGCATACGGTGGCGCACTTATTTTAAGTAGCCATAAAGCTCGTCTACAAGGCATCGAAAAAGCAGACTCAGTGAGCGTCGATTTCCACAAATTGTTCTATCAAACAATCAGCTGTGGTGCGGTGTTGCTCAAAGACAAAGCGAACTTTAAGTACCTTCTGCATCACGCAGATTACCTAAACCGTGAACACGATGAGCTGCCGAACTTAGTCGACAAGTCTATCGCGACTACCAAGCGTTTCGATGCATTGAAAGTGTTCATGACCATGCAAAGCGTTGGGCCAAAGCAGTTGGGTGATATGTACGATCATCTCCTAGAGCAGACGCTTCAAGTTGCAGACCTGATTCAGAAGCATGACGATTTTGAACTGCTTGCTGAGCCGTCACTGTCTACTGTGCTGTTCCGATCGGTGCCTCGCAATGGGCAATCAGCAAACGGTGAGCTAGATTTAGACAAACTGAATCAAACGTTAAGACTGGAAGCTCTGACTCGTGGTGTTGCCGTGCTTGGCGAAACGGTCGTCGACGGTAAAAGCGCGCTGAAATTTACAATCTTGAATCCGTGCTTAACGACATCAGATTTCAAATCTCTAATTAACAAAATTCAAACTTTAGCTATTGAGCTAGCAGAACAACAAGGGTAATTAAAACTATGGCTATTCTACAAATTGGTGCAGGCGGCGTTGGTTGGGTTGTTGCACACAAAGCAGCACAAAATAACGAAGTACTGGGTGATATCACAATCGCTTCTCGCACAATCGCGAAGTGTGAAAAAATCATCGAATCTATCAAGGGCAAAAACAACCTTAAAGATTCAACTAAGAAACTAGAAGCACGTTCAGTGGACGCTGATGATGTTGATGCGCTTGTTGCTTTGATTAAAGAAGTTCAGCCGGATCTAGTGATCAACGCTGGTCCTCCTTGGGTAAACATGGCAATCATGGAAGCGTGTTACCAAACTAAAGTCTCTTACTTAGATACATCGGTAGCGGTTGACCTATGTTCTGAAGGCCAACAAGTACCACAAGCTTACGATTGGCAGTGGGGCTACCGTGAGAAGTTCGCTGAAGCGGGCATCACAGGTATTCTTGGTGCTGGTTTCGATCCAGGTGTGGTATCAATCTTTGCTGCGTACGCGGTTAAGCACTTGTTTGATGAGATTGACTCGATTGACGTAATGGACGTGAATGCTGGCGACCACGGTAAGAAGTTTGCGACAAACTTTGATCCAGAAACCAACATGCTTGAGATTCAAGGCGATTCTTTCTACTGGGAAAATGAAGAGTGGAAACAAGTACCTTGTCACTCTCGTATGCTTGAGTTTGAATTCCCGAACTGTGGTTCTCATAAAGTTTACTCAATGGCGCACGATGAAGTTCGTTCAATGAAAGAGTTCATCCCAGCTAAGCGTATCGAATTTTGGATGGGCTTTGGTGATGCATACTTGAACTACTTCAACTGCATGCGTGATATCGGTCTTCTTAGCCCAGATCCGCTAACACTGCACGATGGTACTGTGGTTCAGCCTCTGCATGTTCTTAAAGCACTACTACCGGATCCAACATCTCTAGCTCCGGGTTACACGGGTTTAACGTGTATCGGTACTTGGGTTCAAGGTAAGAAAGATGGTAAAGAGCGTAGCGTATTCATCTACAATAACGCAGACCACGAAGTGGCTTACGAAGACGTAGAGCACCAAGCGATCTCTTACACAACTGGTGTTCCAGCGATTACCGCTGCACTTCAGTTCTTCCGTGGCGAATGGGCTGATAAAGGCGTGTTCAACATGGAACAGCTAAATCCAGATCCGTTCCTAGCAACTATGCCGGAAATTGGTCTAGATTGGCATGTTCAAGAGCTTGAAGCAGGCCAAGGTCTTCCAGTGATTCATGAGCTGAAAAAATAAGAACTGATTTCTTGTTTTGATTGCTAATTAAAGGGGACATGGATTGTTCCCTTTTCGATGATGATAGCCTTGAAGCTTTGGTATCATTTATTTTGATTTTGTAACTCACTGCGCTCGGACAGGACAAAATCAAAATAAATCACACCAAAATTGTTAATTTACCTTTCCATCTATAGATGCTGCTTGAGTGTTTACAAAAATGACGTTTAAGAAAGAAGAACTAAAAACCCCATATTTCATGATCAACGAAGACAAGTTGATTGCGAACTTAGAAAAAGCCAAGCAACTGAAAGAGATTTCAGGTGTGAAATTGGTACTTGCGCTTAAGTGCTTCTCGACTTGGGGCGTGTTTGACATCATCAAACCGTACCTAGACGGTACTACTAGTTCTGGCCCTTATGAAGTGAAATTAGGTCACGAAACTTTTGGCGGTGAAACTCATGCTTACAGTGTGGGCTACAGTGAAGATGACGTGAGAGAAGTTGCGGATATTTGCGACAAGATGATCTTCAACTCGCAAAGCCAATTCGAAGCTTACCGTCATATTGTTGAAGGTAAAGCCTCGCTGGGTTTACGTCTAAATCCGGGCGTAAGCTACGCAGGACAAGACTTAGCAAACCCTGCACGTCAATTCTCGCGTTTGGGCGTGCAAGCTGACCACATCAAACCAGAAATTTTCGATGAGATTAATGGTGTGATGTTCCACATGAACTGTGAGAACAAAGACGTCGATGCGTTTATCGGCCTGCTTGATTCAATCTCAGAACAGTTTGGTGAGCACTTAGATAAGTTGGACTGGGTGAGCATGGGCGGAGGTGTGTTCTTCACATGGCCTGGCTATGACATCGAAAAACTCGGTCTTGCGCTGAAAGCCTTCTCTGAAAAGCACGGTGTGCAGATGTATCTTGAGCCGGGTGAAGCGATCATCACTAAAACAACCGACCTAGTTGTGACAGTGGTCGATATTGTTGAGAACGTGAAGAAAACAGCGATTGTGGATTCAGCGACTGAGGCGCACCGCCTTGACACGCTTATCTACAATGAGCCCGCATCAGTATTAGAAGCATCAGAAACAGGCAGCCATGACTACGTGATTGGTTCGTGTTCATGTCTTGCGGGCGATCAGTTCTGCGAAGCGAGCTTTGATGAGCCACTTAAGATTGGTCAAAAGCTGCATCTGTTAGACAGCGCGGGTTACACAATGGTGAAATTGAACTGGTTCAATGGCCTTAAAATGCCTTCAATCTACTGTGAACGTAGCAGTGGTGAAGTTCAGAAGCTAAATGAATTCGGCTATGAAGACTTCAAACGCTCATTATCACAATGGTCAGTTAAGTAACTGAATCACAAGTTCAGAGCAATACAAAGAGCAGCTAATGAGCTGCTAATGAGCTGCTCTTTTTTGTTCTTTAATTTTGTTTATTTAGCTTTCAATCATCACACGAGTATCTTCACTGAGCGTTTCGAGTTCATTAACTACGTCGTCGATCTGTACTTCGATTGGCAGCTTAACGGCGATTTTTGATGTGAATAGACTTGAGCTAACACCGCCGCCACCAGCGATAAAGACGCGGTGACAATCCATATCGAGAATACTGATTCCTTGTCTATCCAATACATGAGTCACTTCGTTGACGATACCTGCTCGGTCGTTAGAGTCGAGTCTCAAGTGATGGACCGTGTCTTGAACATTGTGTGTATGATCGGAATCGACAAACTGCACGATGAGATCTGGATTGGCGCTGAACGCTTCTTTTACAATCGATTCGTTGATGGCTGGAAGTTGAACCTTTAGTACGCCTGCGACTTGGTCTTCAATAAAGTTCACTTTACTGATGAGCCATTTGCCGTCGTTTTCGTGAGTAACCGCAGCAAGCTGTTTGATTGTTGCTGGTGATGCTTTTCCGATAAAGTTTACGATAAATGTACTGTTCATATCAGCCCCCAAGGTTTCAATTATTCTTTGCTAATTAAATGTTTGATATCACGCGATAAAGTTCTTTAATTTCAGTGTAGAAGGTTACATCGAACAATGTTTGACCTAGGTCAATTTTTGAAACTAAGCTTCGATGCAAAAAAAGAGAATGAAGAGTAGGGCACAAAAAAAGCGGCTAGAGAGCCGCTTTTTAGAAGAGTTGTCACTGTGATTGATGATTCAGCAACTTATATTCAATAACTTATATTGAGTAGTACTAGAGACGAATTAGAACGTTACTTTGAAGTTCATACCAACAAACTGAGAGTCGTATGGTGCGCCAGCATCGTAAGCAAAACGTGCAGCGTCTTGGTTATCCCACCAAGGGTTAGTATTCAGGTTAACTTCTGCATCACCGCCCCATGCGTCACTTACCCAGTAGTGAATGTGTCCAACAGGGTTAAGGAAGAATAGCGACACATCACCCATGGTTTGAGAGCCCATCACTTCGCCACCTGAAGCAATGATATCCTGCTCTGCTTCTAGCATCATTTCACCGACAACCGCACCGAAGAAAGGTGTGATGAAGAGATCTTGCCATGAAGGTACTTCTGCAAACGCTTCTACGCCGTATTCCCAGAAGAACGTCGACATAGTCCAAGAGTATAAGAATGACTCAAACTCGTCGTAACCTGCGTGTCGAGCTGCAGTGTAGTAAACACCACCGAAATATGGGTGCATTACGTAGTTTAGGAAGTGTTCGTCACGGTCCCATGTTGGACCAGCAGAAACGTTATCTTTCCACTTTTTACCTAATGAGCTGATATCACGTTGGTCATCATCCCACTTAGTAATACTTTCAGGGAGCAGAGTCATTAGACCCACTGTCGCGACACTCAAGCCAAGAATGGTGTAGGTTTGACCCATTAGGTAATCCCAATCTTTCTCCTGACTCACCAACATGTGTTTTGGTTGTTGGATTGATAAGTCGTACTCATCACTCGACTCGCTCAGTGCGTAATTGGTACTAGGCTTGTAGGTGTACAAGTTGTCATTAAAACAGTAATCTTGAGCACATTCATCCGAGTAAGAAAGGTTGATTGGCTGGTCGAAGTCGTATTGGCTTGCAACCGAGTTAACTGACATTAGCATTGAAAATGCGGCAGTAACCTTTGCTAGTAACGGTGATTTGGCCACAAGGGTCTCCATGAGAAAGTTTGGAATTGATCAGGATCACAATTATCTATTAAATGCCTGATTTAGGGAACTAATAATTTATAGCTTTTCCTAAGAAAACCTTAGGTTTAACATTATTAATATTAGTGAAAAGGCGAATTGCTCCAAATTCAACCATAGACCAGTTTGTAAATAATGCAGTGTCTTTTTATGACAACAAGGGATAGAAATATGACGAAAATCGCAATGTTAAGCACAGGTGAAGAAGTTCTTCATGGAGACATTGTAGATACAAACGCAGCTTGGATGTCTGCTGAGTTTTATCAGCATGGTTTTGCGCTTGCTAAGCGCTCAACTGTGGGTGATCAAATGAATGCTCTTGTTGAAGAACTGCTGATGCTGAGCTTTAACTATGATGTGGTTATCGTTAATGGTGGTTTAGGCCCGACAACCGATGATATGAGTGCTGCCGCCGCTGCAGCTGCTTCCGAGCAGAAACTCGTCATGTTCCCTGAATGGCTTGCTCGTATGGAAGAGATGTTCTCTGGACGTGGCATGCCAATGCCAGACAGCAACCTTAAACAAGCTTTGTTACCTGCGAGTTCAGAGATTGTCGATAACCCTGTGGGGACGGCTTGTGGCTTCAAACTGAAAATTAACGATGCGACTTTCTATTTCACGCCGGGTGTACCAAGTGAATTCAAGCGCATGGTGACGTTTGAGATTCTTCCTGACTTGTCGTGTACCTACCCTCAAGTGGTTGCCTCTGAATGCAGTCGACTGTTTACGTTTGGTTTGTCTGAGTCCGGTATCTCTGATGTTTTGGATCAACTAAAGCTGCCAGAAGGTTATGAACTTGGTTATCGCTCTTATCTGCCGTTCATTGAGGTCAAACTGTTTGGTCCTAAGGCAGACTTAGAAACTCGCGTTAAGCTTCTGCAGATGGTTTACAAGCTGCTAGAGAGTAATGTCGTTAGTGTTGATGAGCCGATGATTGACCATATTGGACACATCATGGCGGAAAAAAAGAAGACGTTATCTGTGTCTGAAGTGTCGACCAAAGGTTCACTGTCAGCGTGGCTGCAATTGAATGAGCAGATAGAAGATTGCTTCGGACACTCATGGGTGATGGCTGAGCCAAAAGAGAGCGAACTTGAAAAGAGCGATCCATTAGCCGCGACCTTTGCGCTGGCTGGAGCAACAAGAGATAAGTGCGGAACTGAATTGGCTTTGGTGACTGGTAAGCTGGAAGGCAACACATTCAGCGTTGCATTGTCGACTGAAGCAGGCGAGTGGGGGCAGGTACTTGAGTTTTATCGTCAGTACTCGCGTGAAGACCAACGCAACGTGATTAAGACCGTTGCCGCCGATATGCTGAGAAGGCATTTAGATAACAAACCGATGTTTGGTACTTATTCTTCGGTTAAGCGATTAAAAGACATGTTTATTCCAGCGGCTATCATTAAGTAGCTATGTAAGCTAACGATGTAAGCGAACTCGCTAAGTCTGTATTAAAAACGCTAGAAAAAACGAAATAAAAAGGCCCAACATCTAAATAGGTGTTGGGCCTTTTGTTTATCTAGCCTTCTAGATAACCAAACAAGCAGCGATGTTTACACGCAACTCATGTCTGTAAGAACTCGATTACAAACCGCTTGTCATATGTAGGCTGTAGAACAAACCACGGCCGATTAACTCTGAAGCCAAGAACAATACTAGTGCTAAGCCAAGGTTAACTGGGTTCACTTTTGCTTTGTTCAGCATAGGTAGAATCCAAATCAACAAGCTTGCCATTAGCAGTGCCACTTGAAGAATCACATAGCTACCTAAACCATCGACTAACTCAGACGCTTTTGCCGCTGAAGTTTGGATGTCTCCGATTAGGTTCAGTTTTCCTACTGTCACAAGCAAGCTGATAGCAACAGCGATAACAGCCAACATGGTGATGTTACGGTCAACCGTAAAGCGGCTGTCGTTTGCGAATACAATCACGAACTGAGATAACAGCAAGCCACCCACAACCATCGTCATGATGAAGCTCAGTGGTGTGTAGATGTTGTCCCACGTCGGTACTGTGTTGATCATGTATACGTTGATCATCGCGTACATGAAGATAACACCCAGTACCATCGCGCCAACCATCAGTGCTTTCTGGATAGCAACGCCACCTTTCTTGACTACCGACAGTAACCATTGCAGGCCACCGACAGCGAAGAATGCCGCACCGAAGAACACTTCGTTAGACAACCAAGCCGAACCTAGCTGATTAAAAGCGTTAAACGCGCGCAGTGGAGAGCCAAGGTGCGTTGTCGAGAACATGAAGCCAAGACCCATCAGTACCCATAGGATAAACATTGGAACCTTGTAGCTGTTCAGCTTCTCTTCGTCATGACCAAGTACCAGTGCACGTGCGCCAATCAGTAAGTAACCACCAACCGCAGTTTGCGCCAGCACCGTAAAGAAGATTAAAGACCACTCATGAAAAATCATCTTACACCTCCTTCGGGTTTGCTAGGTGACCGCTGGTATCGCCAGTCGGCTTCGCGTTTTTGTTCAGCTTAATCACGATGTTTGGTAGCGTTTCTGTTGAAGATGGCAGTGGAGCCACATCCGCACCAGAGCCGTACTTCTCACGAAGTGTATTGATTTCACCAAACTCCAATGCACGAAGTGGGCAAGACTCAACACAGATAGGCTGTTTGCCTTCAGAAACACGTTGGTAACAACCATCGCATTTCGTCATATGACCTTTCTTAGCATTGTATTGTGGTGCGCCGTAAGGACACGCATTGCTACAGTGCTGACAACCAATACATACGCTCTCATCAACCACAACCAAACCGTCTTCATCACGTTTGTGCATTGCGCCCGAAGGACACACTTTCACACACGCTGGGTTAGTACAGTGGTTACAAGCGATAGATAGGTAGTAAGAAAAGACATCTTTCTGAACCCAGGTATCACCATCTTGAGTGAAGCCACCACCGGCATATTCGTATACGCGACGGTAGTTCGTTTTGATGTCTAGATCGTTATAATCTTTACAAGCAAGCTGACAGGTTTTACAACCCGTGCATTTACTTGAATCAATGTAAAAGCCGTATTGTTTCATTCCAACCTACCTTATGCTTTGTTTAGCGCTTTGATTTGAACTAGGTTTGTATGCTGAGGGTTACCCTTAGCAAGTGGGCTCGGGCGCTGAGTCGTCAGCACGTTGATAGAGCCTGCATGGTCGATCTTCTGACCATCTGGTGCGTACCATGCACCTTCGCCTAGTGCGACAACTCGAGGAAGAATCCTAGGTGTCACTTTCGCTGGAATATGTACTTCGCCACGGTCGTTGAAAATACTCACCATGTCGCCGCTTTCAATACCACGTTCTTTTGCATCGATTGGGTTGATCCACAACTCTTGCGGTGCTGCTGCTTTGATTTCTGCAACGTTGCCGTAAGTCGAGTGAGTACGAGCCTTGTAGTGGAAACCGGTTAGCTGAAGTGGGTACTTCTCTGCTAGTGGGTCGTTATGACCTTCGAAAGAGTCCGCGTAAATCGGAAGTGGGTGAATCACTTCGTCTTCTTTCAGTTTCCAAGTCTTCGCGATATCAGCCAGTTGCTCTGAGTAGATCTCGATCTTGCCACTTGGTGTGGTCAGTGGGTTCGCTTCAGGATCTTTACGGAAATCTTCATAAGCGATGTAGTGGTGGTCGTAGCTACGTTTGTAGATACCCAGCTCTTTCATCTCTTCGAAGGTTGGCAGTGTTGGATCGTTCTTACGAGTTTCTGCGTAAAGGTGCTCAATCCATTGCTCTTGAGTACGGCCTTCGGTGAACTCTTTTTCTACGCCCATTCGTTTCGCAAGCTGAGTACACATCTCGTAGATAGATTTTGCTTCAAACTGAGGCTCAATCGCTTTCTGCGCGTAGATGAAGTAAGGCATGTTTGCCGCTTTACCGTCCATACACCAGTCGTCTTGCTCAGACGTTGTTAAGTCTGGCAGGATGATATCGGCGTACTTCGCTGAAGACGTCATATGGTTATCAACCACGACAATCATTTCACACGCACTTTCATCTTGAAGAATCGCGTGAGTCTTGTTGATGTCTGAGTGTTGGTTAATGATGCAGTTACCTGCGTAGTTCCAGATCATCTTGATTGGGTTCTTAAGGCGCTCTGCACCGCGAACACCATCAGTGATGTCGGTCATTTCATGGTGACGGTAAATCGCGTCTGTCCACATGAACATTGAAATAGACGTTTCAACTGGGTTTGGCACGGTAGGGAAGCGCACAAATGGAATGTTGATGTCGCTTTCACGAGCGCCTGTTGAACCGCCTGATACGCCCACAGAACCAGTGAGCAGTGACAGCATCGCGATTGCACGACACGCTAGTTCACCGTTCGCAGTGCGTTGTAAGCCCCAACCTTGGTGAATCGCACATGGTTTCGCTGTGCCCATTTCACGGCCAAGCTTAACGATGGTGTCAACTGGAATACCCGTGATCTTAGAAGCCCATTCTGGTGTCTTCTCTACGCCATCTTCACCTAAACCTAGGATGTAAGATTTGTAGTCGCTGTTTTTAGGCGCTGATGCAGGAAGGGTCTTCTCATCGTAACCGACACAGTATTTGTCTAGGAACGGTTGGTCGACAAGGTCTTCAGTGATCATCACGTGTGCAAGACCCGCTACCAATGCCGCATCTGTAGAAGGACGAATTGGGATCCATTGATCTTCACGGCCACCGGCAGTATCGGTGTAGCGAGGGTCGATGATGATCGTTCTTGCGTTTGATTTGTTTTTGCTTTCAACGTAGTGGTGGATCTGGCCGCCACCAGACATACGTGTCTCAGCAGGGTTGTTACCAAACTGAATGTTAAGTTTAGTGTTCTCTAAATCAGAGAAAGAGTTGTTGTTTGCCCAACCGCCGTAGGTGTAGCTCAAGCCTTTCGTGATTTGCGCTGTTGAGTAGTCACCGTAATGGTTTAAGTAACCACCACTTAGGTTCATTAGACGAGCAATCAGCGTTTGAGCTGGTGGCCAAGATTTAGTAACCGTGCCGCCCAGCGTACCTGTACCGTAGTTTAGGTAGATAGTGTCGTTACCGTAGTCTTTGATAAGGCGTTGCATGGTGCCAGCGACTTCATCATAAGCCTCTTCCCAGCTAATACGCTTAAACTTACCTTCACCACGTTTACCCACACGTTTCATTGGGTACTTTAGGCGATCTGGGTTATAAACACGGCGGCGCATCGAGCGACCACGTAGACACGCACGAACTTGGTGATGACCGTATTCGTCAGTGCCTGTGTTGTCTGTTTCTACGTATTTGATTTCACCGTTTTGTACATGCATACGCAGTGGGCAGCGAGAGCCACAGTTTACTGTACATGCACTCCATACGATTTTCTCATCCACATTTTCAGCAACTGCAGCCGCTACTGGTTTGGATTTGAAAGGTAATGCAATACCGCCCGCAAGTGCAGCTGCACTACCTACTGCAGAGGAAGCTTTCATGAAGCCTCTTCGAGTAAGATTCATTACCCCAGATTCTTTCTTATTCGTCATTCTAAGATGCCTTTTGCTATTGATAGCTAGCACTTTATAGGTAGTTTGTTCTTTATGTATTTATTTCGAATTATTGATTGATTGGCATCAAATAAGTGTGGAATTTAAAGTTTATGAATTGAATGTATAAAATAGATCAAAGAATGAAATGAGTTAATTAATATAATTATCTTTAAACCTATAACGGTATAAATAATAATGATTATCGATACGCATAAATTGTTGGGTTCGCTATTTTATCAAGCGACAAGTAAAGAACAGTTAATCACCATTGTCGAAGCTTTGGTTGAGAGCGAAGTACTCTCTGAAGAATGCTTTCAGGCATTAAGAAGCGAAGACGAAGATGCGCTCGCAGCAGAGTTCAGCCGCCTGTTTGAAGGCGTTGGAGACATGCCAGCTCCGCCTTGGGGTTCTGTGTACCTAGATAAAGACCGCGTTGTGTTTGGTGCTTCTACGGTTGAGTATCGCCAGTTTTTAGAATTGAATCAGATTGAATTAGACACTGGGTTAAGAGAGCCGGAAGATCAATTTGGTTTAATGTTATTCGCTCATGCGTATTTGTTAGAAAATAATAATATTAATTCAGCCGGTGAATTACTTGAGGGTCACTTATTAACTTGGTCTTCTGTTTATTTAGAAAAACTAAATAAAGCATCAGAGTTATCTTTTTATAAAAAGCTATCGGTTGATGTAATAGATTGGTTTAAGTACTTAATATCTGAATATAATTTAAACGTTGCTACTAAAAAGTTATATATCGACTAATGTCTGAACAAATAAATTCAAATAGACGCGGTTTCTTAACTCGACTTTCTAAACCGGTTAAAGCAGCCGCGAATTATGAAGAGATATCACAGCGCTTGCATGCAAGACCGCCAAGAGCGGTCGATGAGGTGCTGTTTGAGCGTCTTTGCGACGGTTGTGGATTGTGTGAACAATCGTGTCCAAATAGCGTTATTGAGATGCTAGAGGGCAGTGCGCTGCTGAATTTGGATTACAACAGTTGTTCTATGTGTAACAAATGCACTGAAGTGTGTCCGACCGGCGCACTTCATCCAACGGTCACGCCTTATATCGACCTCAAGCCGAGCTTTGCGGATAGCTGCAATAATTACATGCAAATGGACTGTTCAGCATGCCAAACGGCGTGTTCAGCTGGTGCAATACACATCGAAGTAGGAGAGTTGCCTACAGTGGACAAAGATAAGTGTAACGGCTGTGGAGAGTGCCGAAGCGCTTGTTATATTGGCTCTGTGACTCTTAACCTGACTCAGCAATAAACGTTTGGCTTTGTATGACACAAACCAACAGGAAGATTTGGTTGAGTGATAGACGAGTCGCTTTAGATACCTAAAGACATAAATAGAAAAGGGTCCGCATTCCTAAAGGAAGCGGACCCTTTTTTGATTCTTATTGACGATATTCGAACAAAGTGACCTAAAGCCAGCTGGCTTATGCGCGTTTTTGCTTGTTTCTATGAATAACGTTACTCAGCGATAGCTCAGTCTTTGCTTTACAGATACAAGGCAATATCTCATTACCTTGCGTGTAAGCCATAGCAAAACCAACGTACTCGACCTCACCAGAATCCAACGTGCAGCGGCAAGCGCCACAGTGACCATCTCGGCAGTTGTATTCTGGCTCTAACCCAGCTTGTTCCATTGTTTCCAACAGAGTGTTTGAAGGGTTAGATTCAATTGAAGTCAGTTTGTTGATTTTGATTGTTGGCATTACAGCTCAAATCCTTCAAAGTCGTCAGCTTTTACTTCGTTGTCGATTTGGCCAACTAGGTAAGAACTGATTTCTGCTTCTTGTGGAGCAACTTGAACGTTATCTGAAGACAACCAAGCGTTGATCCATGGAATTGGGTTCGACGTTGCTGCTGGGTAAGCCGTACCTAGGCCAACAGCCTGCATACGGATG
Organism: Vibrio sp. 10N.261.55.A10; assembly: GCF_041470825.1. NCBI lineage: Bacteria > Pseudomonadati > Pseudomonadota > Gammaproteobacteria > Vibrionales > Vibrionaceae > Vibrio > Vibrio sp. 10N.261.55.A10. The sequence continues at coordinate 119,237 of NZ_JBFRNC010000007.1, forward strand.
TTGGTAATGTACTCAACGTATTGGCAAAGAATGTCTTTGTTCAGACCAATCATAGAGCCATCTTTGAATAGGTATTCTGCCCACTCTTTCTCTTGCTCAGCCGCTTCTTTGAATAGGTCGAAACACTCTTGCTTACACTCTTCAGCGATCTGCATGAATTCAAAATCATCTTGACCATTGCGTAGCAAGTTGATCATGTGCTGTGTACCAGTAAGGTGAAGGGCTTCATCACGAGCGATTAGCTTGATGATCTTCGCGTTACCTTCCATTAGCTCACGCTCAGCGAATGCAAATGAACATGCGAAACTTACGTAGAAACGAATCGCTTCTAGTGCGTTTACAGACATTAGACATAGGTAAAGTTTCTTCTTCAGGTCGTGAAGTGAAATCTTGACGTCTTCGCCGTTGATGCTGTGGTTGCCTTCACCGTAGCGGTGGTAGTCAGCCGTTAGCTTGATTAGGTCGTCGTAGTAGAAAGCGATGTCTTTAGCACGCTTCAGAATCTCTTCATTTTCAACGATGTCGTCGAATACTACGCCTGGATCATTCACGATGTTACGGATGATATGCGTGTAAGAACGAGAGTGAATCGTTTCAGAGAAAGACCAAGTTTCAATCCAAGTTTCAACTTCTGGTAGAGATACCAATGGAAGTAGGGCAACGTTAGGGCTGCGGCCTTGGATTGAATCTAGAAGCGTTTGGTACTTCAAGTTAGAGATGAAGATGTGCTTTTCATGCTCAGGAAGCTTGTTGTAGTCGATACGGTCGCTAGACACGTCTACTTCTTCTGGACGCCAGAAGAAAGAAAGCTGCTTCTCGATAAGCTTTTCGAAGATTTCGAATTTTTGTTGGTCGTAACGTGCAACGTTTACCGACTGACCCAAGAACATTGGTTCTTTTAGTTGGTCATTTTTTTGCTGAGAAAAAGTACTGTAAGCCATAAATGCCTCAAATCCTTTAAAGACCCGTAATAAAACGGACCCTGTTAATGCTTTAAACCCAGAGAAGATAACTCTTCTCTGGGGTCTTAATGTTTATTGCGGTTTAGATCTTACAACCGCCGCCTTCACAATCTTCTTCCGGCACTTGAACTGCATCGCCTTGGTCGTCTTTAGCACCATCACGAGTGTTATGGTAGTAAAGCGTCTTAACACCGTACTTGTACGCTGTTAGTAGGTCTTGAAGCAGCTTCTTCATTGGTACTTTACCGCTGTCGTAAACACTTGGGTCATAGTTAGTGTTTGCAGAGATAGCTTGGTCAACGAATTTTTGCATGATACCCACTAGGTGTAGGTAACCGTCGTTAGAACCAATGTTCCAAAGTAGCTCGTAGTTCTCTTTAAGATTTAGGAAATCTGGAACCACTTGCTTAAGGATGCCGTCTTTCGATGCTTTCACTGATACGTAACCACGTGGTGGCTCGATACCGTTAGTCGCGTTCGAGATTTGAGACGATGTCTCAGAAGGCATAAGCGCTGTTAGCGTAGAGTTACGCAGACCGTGCTCCATGATCTCTTCACGTAGAGAATCCCAATCGTAGTGCAGTGGCTCTTCACATACTAAGTCGATATCTTTTTTGTAAGTATCGATTGGCAGTAGGCCTTTCGCGTAGTTGGTCTCGTGGAAAGATGGGCAACGGCCTTGCTCTTTCGCTAGTTCAACAGATGCTTTTAGCAAGTGGTATTGAATTGCTTCAAAAGTACGGTGAGTCAGGCCATTCGCGCTGCCATCAGAGTACTTAACACCATTCTTCGCTAGGTAGTATGCGTAGTTGATTACACCTACACCTAAAGTACGACGGTTCATTGTCGACTTGTATGCAGCTGGAAGCGGGTAGTCTTGGTAATCAAGCAGTGCATCTAGAGCACGAACAACCAGCTCAGAAAGCTCTGCTAGGTCGTCCAGTTCATTGATTGCGCCAAGGTTGAATGCTGAAAGCGTACATAGTGCAATTTCGCCTTCGTCATCTTCTACGTTAGAAAGTGGCTTAGTAGGAAGCGCGATTTCTAGACATAGGTTCGATTGACGAACAGGTGCTACTTCAGAATCAAACGGGCTGTGTGTATTACAGTGGTCAACGTTCTGAATGTAGATACGACCAGTAGAAGCACGCTCTTGCATTAGCAGAGAGAAAAGCTCAACGGCTTTAACCGTTTCACGCTTCACTGAAGGATCGTTTTCGTACTTAACGTATAGCTCTTCAAAACGGTCTTGGTTTTCGAAGAACGCATCGTAAAGACCAGGTACGTCTGAAGGTGAGAACAGGCTGATGTTGCCACCCTGAACTAGGCGAGAGTACATAAGCTTGTTCAGCTGTACGCCGTAATCCATGTGACGAACTCGGTTCTCTTCAACGCCGCGGTTGTTTTTCAGTACTAATAGAGACTGAACTTCACCGTGCCATAGTGGGTAGAATACCGTTGCTGCACCGCCACGAACACCACCTTGAGAACAACATTTTACTGCTGTTTGGAAGTATTTGTAGAAAGGGATACAGCCTGTGTGGAACGCTTCACCATTACGGATTTCAGAACCAAGCGCACGGATACGACCTGCGTTGATACCAATACCAGCACGTTGAGATACGTAACGAACAATTGAGCTTGCTGTCGCGTTGATTGAATCAAGGCTGTCACCACACTCGATCAGTACACAAGAACTGAATTGACGAGTAGGCGTACGTACACCAGACATGATCGGTGTAGGTAGAGAAATCTTAAACGTAGACGATGCGTCGTAAAAACGTTTGATGTAGTCAAGACGAGTCGATTTCGGGTATTTAGCGAATAGACACGCAGCAACTAAAATGTAAAGGAACTGAGCACTCTCGTAGATTTCTTTCGTTACACGGTTTTGCACGAAGTATTTACCTTCGAGCTGCTTAACCGCTGCGTAAGAGAAGTCTAAGTCACGTTTGTGGTCGATGTACTCGTCAAGCTCTTCGAATTCAGCTTTCGTGTAATCTTCCATAAGGTGGCTATCGTATTTACCCATATCAACCAGTTTTGCAACGTGGTCATACAGTGCAGGCGGCTCGTATTCGCCGTACGCTTTTTTACGTAGGTGGAATACAGACAGACGTGCTGCTAGATATTGGTAATCAGGAGTCTCTTCAGAGATTAAATCCGCTGCTGACTTGATGATAGTTTCATGAATGTCAGTAGTGGTGATGCCATCGTAAAACTGAATGTGAGCTTTCAATTCTACTTGTGATACAGAAACATTGTGCAAGCCTTCAGCTGCCCATGTAATCACGCGATGGATCTTCTCTAGATCGATCGTTTCTTTGCGCCCGTTACGCTTGGTAACAGTAAGTTGTTGGTTCATTCTGCTTAATTTCCCTAACAAAACTGAACAAGGCCGTGTTTTTGTGTATTTCTGTGTAATTTTTGTAAATTACGTTTCGGCTTTGTGATCTTGGTCTACCCATACATTGTAGTTCAAACACAACATATAGGGGTCATTTGTTTGTTGGGTTACAAGATAGTGCTACAACTGATATTTTTCAAGGTAAAGAAATGGGGTTGCTTGTGGATAAGTGGTGGATTGAAAAAAAACTGTAAGTGACCACTAACTGATGAGGTTATATGTGACTTGATTGTATAAAAGTCGGCTTTTAATGATGCTTTATTTTTGCACACCCATAAAAAAAAACTCCTTGATCTTTGGCCAAAATGGGCGATTGATTTTAGGCGATTAAATTTAAATCGAGGTGGTCAAAATGGAAGCTAGCGCACGAAATTTAGACTGAAAAAAGTCGCAAAGTTATGGTAATTGCAACTCTTTTCATTCGTCTTTTTTACAAAAGGTTTTACGGTAGGGCTACCGATATTTTTTAGCCAAAGTTTTGCGTGTGGACGATGTAGTTTACGTCTACATTTGTGCCTAAACGATAAGTGTCCGTAAGAGGATTGTAGTGCAGCCCTGTAATCCCTAGTTCTTGCAGCGGAGTGTTATCGACCATCTTGATAAGTTCTGCAGGGCGAATGAACTTCTCGTGCTCATGAGTGCCCTCAGGAACAATCTTAAGTAGCTTTTCTGCACCAACAATAGCGAACAGGTAAGATTTGAAGTTACGGTTCAAGGTAGAGAAGAACACGTGGCCGCCCGGTTTCACCAATTTCGAACAGGCAGTGATAACAGATTGTGGGTCAGGAACGTGTTCAAGCATTTCCATGCACGTTACCACATCGTACGTCTGTGGGTTCTGTTCTGCGTGGTCTTCGATAGTGCTCTGGATGTAATCGAGCTTGGTGCCCGTTTCTAATGCGTGAAGGCGCGCGACTTCTAGCGGTTCTTTACCCATGTCTAGGCCTGTCACTATCGCACCTTCAACCGCCATGCTTTCTGCAAGAATACCGCCGCCGCAGCCAACATCGAGGACTTTCTTACCAAATAGGCCTTCAGTCTTCTCTAATACGTAATTTAGTCGCAGTGGGTTGATTTGATGTAGTGGCTTAAATTCGCCTTCTAGATCCCACCAGCGTGACGCCATGTCTTCGAATTTCTTGATTTCTGCTGGGTCTACGTTCTGTGATTTAGTCATAATCGGCATTTCCAAGTTAAATAATGCATCCATGAAATTGCAGGCATTATAACTTGCCTTTTCGCGCTGACCAGAAGATCTACAATTTTGCTAGTTTATTGGATGTAAAGTGACCATGTTTCAGCAAGATATGATGCGGAGGTGCAATTTCTCATCAATTGATTGGCTACAAGGGTCACAAGATGGTAAAAGGAGAGGGAAAGTGATGCCTCCGTAGGTAAATTTGTGTTATATTTTTCGGTCTTATACGTATTCAAAAATACGATCTGACTATAGAGGGAAAATGGCTCTATGAGCGATCTAGCGAAAGAGATCACGCCCGTAAATATTGAAGATGAGCTTAGAGGTTCATACCTAGACTACGCGATGTCCGTCATCGTTGGTCGTGCCCTTCCAGATGTGCGTGATGGCCTAAAACCTGTACACCGCCGCGTTTTGTTCGCGATGAATGTACTAGGTAATGATTGGAACAAACCATATAAAAAGTCTGCTCGTGTAGTAGGTGATGTAATCGGTAAATACCACCCACATGGTGATAGTGCTGTATACGATACTATTGTTCGTATGGCGCAACCGTTCTCACTGCGTTACATGCTAGTTGATGGCCAAGGTAACTTTGGTTCTATCGATGGCGACTCCGCGGCTGCAATGCGTTATACCGAAGTTCGTATGGCGAAAATTGCTCACGAGCTCCTGGCTGACCTTGATAAGGAAACTGTGGATTACGTACCGAACTACGATGGTACAGAACAAATTCCAGCAGTACTTCCTACAAAAATTCCTAACCTATTGGTAAACGGTGCTTCTGGTATCGCAGTAGGTATGGCTACCAACATCCCACCACATAACCTTGGTGAAGTTGTTGATGGCTGTTTAGCATTTATCAATAATGAAGATATCACTATTGATGAGCTAATGGACTATATCCCTGGTCCTGACTTCCCAACAGCAGCACTTATCAGTGGTCGTAAAGGCATCGTAGATGCTTACAAGACTGGCCGCGGTAAGGTTTACATGCGTTCAAAAGCGGATATCGAAGTAGAGAAGAATGGTAAAGAAACCATTATCGTTACTGAGATCCCTTACCAAGTAAACAAAGCTCGTTTGATCGAGAAGATTGCTGAACTGGTTAAAGATAAGAAAGTAGAAGGCATCAGTGCACTGCGTGACGAGTCTGATAAAGACGGTATGCGTATTGTTATTGAATGTAAGCGTGATGCAGTAGGCGAAGTGGTTCTTAACAACCTATACGCTCAAACTCAACTGCAAACGACTTTCGGTATCAACATGGTTGCGTTGAATAACGGTCAACCACAGTTGTTCAACATCAAAGACATGCTTAAGTGCTTCGTAGACCACCGTCGCGAAGTTGTGACTCGTCGTACTATCTTCGAATTGAAGAAAGCACGCGACCGTGCACACATCCTTGAAGCATTGTCTCTAGCACTTGCTAACATTGATGAAATCATTGAACTGATCAAGAGCGCGCCAACACCAGCAGAAGCTAAAGTTGGTTTAGTGTCTCGTGGTTGGGATCTTGGTAACGTTGCTTCAATGCTTGAGCGTGCAGGTACTGATGCGGCTCGTCCTGATTGGTTGGAAGACCAATACGGCATCCGCGATGGTCAATACTTCCTAACGGAAACACAAGCACAAGCTATTCTAGAACTTCGTCTTCACCGCCTAACTGGCCTAGAGCACGAGAAGATTCTAGACGAGTACAAAGCCCTTCTAGAAGAAATCGCTGAGCTAATGCACATTCTTGCAAGCACTGAGCGTTTGATGGAAGTTATCCGTGAAGAACTTGAAGCAGTACGTGAAATCTATGGCGACGAGCGTCGTACAGAAATCACAGCGGCAGTTCATGACATCGACATGGAAGAGCTGATTGCTCAAGAAGACGTTGTAGTAACGCTTTCTAACGCAGGTTACGTTAAGTACCAAATCCTAAGCGACTACGAAGCTCAGCGTCGTGGTGGTAAAGGTAAGAGTGCAACTAAGATGAAAGATGAGGATTACATTGAGCGTCTGCTTGTTGCTAATACTCACGATAACATCCTATGTTTCTCTACTCGTGGTAAGACATACCGTCTGAAAGTTTACCAACTGCCATTAGCAAGTCGTACTGCTCGTGGTAAGCCTATCGTGAACATTCTTCCTCTAGAAGAAGGTGAACGTATTACGGCTATCCTGCCAGTTTCTGAGTTCTCTAACGAGAAATTCATCTTCATGGCAACGGGTGACGGTACAGTTAAGAAGACATCACTGGATCAATTCGCAAACGTACGTGCTAACGGCCTAATCGCAGTTAACCTACGTGACGACGATTCACTGATTGGCGTTGACATCACTAACGGTGATAGCGACATCATGCTGTTCTCTAAATCGGGCAAAGTTGTTCGCTTTAACGAGGACAAAGTACGTGCAATGGGCCGTACTGCCTCTGGTGTTCGTGGTATGAAGCTTCCAGAAGACGATCAAGTGGTTTCACTGATTGTTCCTTCTAACGAAGGCGATATCTTAACTGTGACTCAAAACGGTTACGGTAAGCGTACTGAGCTAGCTGAATACCCAACAAAAGGCCGTGCAACGCAAGGTGTAGTATCTATCAAAGTCTCTGAACGTAATGGCCCAGTCGTTGGCGCTGTTCAAGTTGAAGAAGGCGATGAAATGATGATGATCACCGACGCAGGTACACTAGTACGTACTCGCGTAGCGGAAGTAAGCCAAGTTGGTCGTAACACTCAAGGTGTAACACTGATTCGTACTGCTGAAGACGAGAACGTTGTAGGTCTACAACGTATCGACGAAGTAGAAGAAGCTGAGGTTGTAGAAGGCGAAGCTGAAGAGGCTGGTGCTGAAACTATTAACGCTGACGTTGCTGAATCAAGCGAAGAGCAAGCATCAGATGCTTCTGACTCTGAAAGTGATAGCGAGCAAGACACTGAGTAATCTCGATTACGCTAAGTAATTAAGCTTATCATTGAAAAAACCGAGCCTAAGTGCTCGGTTTTTTATTGCCTGTGGTTTGTGGAAAATCGTTAAATGCCAATAGCTATAACTTGATCAAGTTTGCTTTGTGGTGAAAGAGGTAGAGTGAATGGGCGGATAAAAAGGGAGAGTAAAATGGATATCTGGTTACTGGTTGCTTTGTTATTGATGAGCCTATTTTTGGTGGTGATTGTCGTTGCATCAAACAAAAACAGTCGTAGCCTTAAGGGGAACCTTCTTATATCACTCACCGCAGTGCTACTCAGTGGCATTATCTGGTTTCAAATGAAGCAAGAGCTGCCTCAGCCTCCTTCCAATGACAACGAAAATTACACCACAACAGATTTCCAAGATGAGCTGCAACAAAGCCTTAAGCAAGACCCGAATCAATCTGATTTATGGTTTAAGCTTGGTGGTGTTTATATGCAGAAAGGGGAGTTTGATGCGGCGTTTACCTGTTACGACTACGCGATTCGCTTAGACCCTCAAGCGCCTTCAGGCTTGTATGCCGCTAAAGCTACCGCACTTTATTATCTCAGTTCACAAGCGATGAGTGATGACGTCAACAAACTGCTAGAGCAATCTATGGATCTTGATCCGAACGATCGAACGGCCTTGATGTTAATCGCGACCGATCACTTCATCAGTATGCGCTATCAACAAGCGATCGATGCTTGGACTCAAATTCTCGACTCTAATCAGAAGGGGATTGATCGTGTTTCTATTATCCACTCGATCAACCAAGCCAAACAGATGATCCGTTAAGCTTGGCCCAATCGCTAGTCGTTAATCGTTAGCCTTTGGCTATTTACTTTCCTGCATTTCAATCAGGCCACCTGCGTTGTGGATTTGAGTAAACCCTTGAGCTTGTAAGAATTGATAGGCTTGTCCTGAGCGATTACCACTGCGGCAATACAACACGATCGGTTGGTCTTTATCTATCTTAGCGAAGTGAGTAGCCACTTCAGAAAGAGGGTAGTTGATGGCGTTGTCTAGATGCCCTTGTTCGAACTCTGCAGCTGTTCTGACATCAACCACTAATGCGCCTTTCTCTATTAATTCCCACCCAGTCTCAGCACGCTCAGAAGCGTAAACGCCTGAACTGAGTAGTGCGATACATAATGTTGAAAGTGAAAGTAAGGTTTTCATTGTCTATTCCTTGAATTGGCGAGTGGATTGGGGAGGAGATATTGATGTGTATTGCCCCAAACCTAAAAAACCAGCCACACCATAATAGTGTGACTGGTTTTTACCTAATGGTCTAATTGAAGAAACTAGTATTCGTAGTTGGCTTCACGCTTTTCAGCTTGCTCTTCCCATTTAGGAACAACCGTGTCTAAGAAGTGTTGTTTCTCAGCGTTCATCTTATCCATGTCCATTCCAAGCGCTTTTTGAGCCGCTTCTTTGGTCGAAATATCTGGAATCTCGATTGGATCAGTGATGCCTTTCTTCGCCAGTAGACGAACAATCTTAGTTCGAGCATCGGCTGCGCGGTCAACGGCAGTACCTAGTACTTCTAGAGCGATTTCAGGGGCGTGCATATGAACACCATGAGATGCAATAGCGTAGTCCCAGCGCCATTGAGCATGACGAATATCCAGTAGGATAGGTTCCATCTCTTGCTCGGTCGCACCCGCTTCCCATGCTGCGCCAGCTTCAAAGTGAGCGGCTACGATTTGTTTCTCAGCAGTCAGCTTCATGTTCAGCACTTGCGCTTTACGGCTTGAAACGATGTTAAGCATGGTCTCTTTAGATTGAGTGTGACAGTTTGCACAGGTATCTTCGAAGCGGTCGAATGGGTTACCCACTTTATGGTCGGTATAAACGGTGCCATCTTCTTTGGTCACTTTCGGCATATGACAGTCAGCACAAACGACTTTGTTCTTACCGTGGATGCCTTCGCGCCATGTTTCGAAGCCTGGGTGCTGTGCTTTCAGCATTGGCGCTTTAGATACTTTGTGCGTCCAATCTTTAAAGCCGATTCCATCGTAATACTCTTCCATTTGCTCAACACGAGTCCCTTTGTCCCAAGGGAACTTCACGCCTTTAGTTGGCCCTGTGAAGTAGTATTCCACGTGGCACTGAGCACAAACAGAAGCTTGTTGGTCTAAACGGCTTTGCTCATCAAACTTTTTACCAATCGCTTCAAATGCACGTTCAACATAAGGGCGTGTCACCTTCAGTGCTGGCTCACCATTTTTAAAGCCTTCGCTTTGGGTATCGTGACAATCTGCACAGCCAATAGGATTCACAATCTCGTTGCCAAGACGTGCCCATTTACCTTCAAAATAACCGTCTTCACCACGCTCTTCGATAACACGTGCTACGTCTGGGCTTTTACAACTCCAACACGCCATTGGCATAGGGCCTGAGCTTTCGTCCGTTGGGCCGCCAGTACGAAGCGTTTGTCGTACATCGTCAATCGCATAAAAGTGACCACGTGCCTTGTTGTAATCTTTTGCGAAGCCGTAGCCAGCCCACATGATAACCATGTTTGGATCTTCTTTTAGTGCGTCTTCAATGGCTTCGCTTTCTGAAGTTTGTCTCCATGAATGATATTGATCTGGGTGGTTTTGCTCGAACTGGTCGTTACGAGGATCACCAATTTCTTTTTGTTCAGACGCAGCAAAACTGGTCGCGCTTACTAGTGATGCGCTAACCATTAATAATGCTGTGACGGAATTACGTATCCAATGCTTTTTCACAGTGATATCTCCAATATACTGATTTTTATACCAAGCGTTGTGAGTTTGCTATTCAAATTAAGAACTGGAGAATTGCTGTTTATATTAATTCATAAATAAACACATTTTGTTACGTGTCGGATGTTTGCTTGTTTTAGATCAATTAATGACAGTGACTTCAATCACGTTGAAGTTTATATAGCCCTAAAGGGGTATGTGGACATCAAGTTAGACTGGTCTTATTGAGAATTATTATCATATATAACAAATAATTACCCGACATACCCTCACTATAAATAGGGTGATTGTGTTCACATATTACCCTTTGTATATTTCGCTTTACCTAATTAGGGGTATATTCTAAATATAGAAAGCGTTGTGGCTTATCCAAAATAAGAATTGATATCATTTAAGCGGTAATAATATCGTTTAAGGGTACTTTTGTTTAACCGGAATATTATTTAGTTGAGAGTTAAATAATGCCGGTATAAGGAAAGGATAAAATGGGCAATATTAAATTGGCCATAGTCATAATGCTTAAATCCCTTCTAGCATTCTGCCTCTATGGTTATTCCATTCATGCTGTTGCAGAGCCTGCTGTTACGCCAGTAGGAGAGTCAACAAGACATGAAGTCGAATTAATACGTGACAAAGATTACAAGTGTGTCCAATGCCATAAAGATTCTAAAGAAACGGTATTGGGTTCACATGGTGAGAGTGCGCACGCTTTGCTTGGCCGTGAAGTGAATTGCACAGATTGTCATAGTTCTATTGGCCCCGATCACCGTGATGGTGCACCTGAGGTGGTGAAGTATCGCGCGGCTCAATCACAACCCGGAACCGAAAAGGTTTTCCTCGATCCTAGCTTAATCCTAGATGCCAACAGCCAATGTATAGATTGTCATAAGCCTGATGATCTGCGCGAAGCGAGTTGGACTCATGACGTACACGCACAAAACTTAACGTGTTCAAACTGTCACGATGTGCATGCGAGTGAAGCGAAGGTGCTTGGCTTAGATAAAAAGCAAACCATCAAGCTGTGTGTGGATTGCCATTCAGACTTCAACCAGAAGAAAGAAGGGGAGTAATCTATGAGCTGCTCAAGAAGAAACTTTTTAGCTGGCGCGGGTGCCGTTATTTTCACAACTGGTGTTGCAGGTACTGCAGCGGTTACAAGCCGCAAAACGCTGGCTAATGTTCAGGAAGATGGCACCAAGCGTTACGGAATGGTTCATGACGAAACCGCTTGTATTGGCTGTACTGCTTGTACTGAGGCGTGTCGTGAAGTAAACAAAGTGCCTGAAGGCGTATCGCGCTTAGAAATCATAAAGAGCGAACCTCAAGGTGAATATCCAAATGTTGATTACCGTTTCACTCGTAACTCTTGTCAACATTGTGATAATGCACCTTGTGTGATGGTTTGCCCAACAGGCGCCGCCTATAAAGATGAGAAGACAGGAATTGTTGATGTACATAAAGAGAAGTGTGTCGGCTGTGGTTATTGCCTGCTAGCTTGTCCATATCAAGTGCGCTTCTTCCATCCTAAGAATAAGTCGGCCGACAAATGTAACTTCTGCCGCGATACCAATCTTGCGCAAGGTAAATTACCTGCTTGTGTTGAATCTTGCCCTACCAATGCGCTGATATTTGGCGACTTAAATGACCCTAAGAGCGAGATAAACCAGGTACTTAAATCTGAAGTGGTTTACAGAGATAAGGCTTATCTAGGTACTCAGCCAAAACTCTATAAAGTGCCACACCAAAAAGGGGAGATTTGATTATGAGTGCATGGGATACAGCGTTTCAATCAGGTACCGTGGTTTGGGACTGGATCATTGCTATCTATCTGTTTTTGGCGGGTATGTCAGCGGGTGCAGTGATGATCTCGATTTACCTTAAGAGAAAGGTGATTGAGGACGATCCAGCGAATAATGGTGTATTAAAGGCAACGGCTTTTCTAGCACCATTCGGGATCATCTCAGGTTTATTGATCTTGGTTTTCCACCTGACGAAACCACTATCATTTTGGAAGATCATGATCTTTTATAATCCGACGTCAGTGATGTCGATGGGTGTGATCTTATTCCAAGTGTATATGGTGATCCTATTTGTTTGGATCGGCATTATATTCCGAAATCAGATTGCCGTATTCTTGAGTGATCAAGCATGGTTAAAAGGGCGACTCGATTTTGTCAGTAACTGGATTGGCAAATTAGAATCTTTTGAGAATGTTTTTGAAATATTCTTAGCTGTGCTTGCGCTATTACTTGCGGCTTACACTGGCTTCTTACTCTCTGCGCTAAATACCTTCCCAATGCTGAATAACCCAGTGTTGCCGATATTGTTCTTATTCTCGAGTTTATCCTCGGGAGCGGCGGCATGTATTTTATTTGGTGTGTTGGTCTTTAAGGAGTCTCCGCATAGTGCGAGTATTTCTTGGATCCACGGCTTCGAACGTCCTGTTGTTATGTTTGAACTGTTTGTCCTTGTTACTTTCTTCACTGGGTTGATATTTGCTGGTGGTCAAAGTGAGCAGGCAGTATGGAACGCGATTGGCGGTGGTTTCTGGGCAAGTTGGTTCTGGTATGGCGTAATTGGTGTGGGTATGGTTTTACCCTTGTTGCTTAACGCCGTGACACCAGCATCGGTTCGCCATAGTACTGTGTATATTTTCTCTGTTACTTCATTGAGTCTGATGGGCGTATTAATGCTAAGAACGTTTGTCCTTTATGCAGGACAATTAACGTTAGCTTAATTTCGCTCAAGGTTATAAGTGAGTGGATGTTGGATACTAAACATCTGCTCACTAAATTTCTTTTCGCTGAGTAGCAATAGCTAGCTGAGTTACATCAGCTAGTTGAGCAATCAATGCCAATAATGGTTTAACTTGGTTCTGCTTAGGTAGAGCCTGATTGAGGTGATATGGTCGGTTCTTTGGGGCTGTTTAGTTTAATTTTGGTCGCTGTTCTCAGCAGCATTATCGCTGTGTATTCGATGTATCAAATGCTAACTAAACAAGCACAAAATGTGGCTTTAATTCGCAGTTTCTCCCTCTCTAGCGCTTTGTTTTCCATTGGCGCTATCGTTTTACTTGGCTATGCCTTTGTAGGTGACGACTTTTCCATCCTCTATGTTGCAGAACACTCCAATACTCAATTACCCACCTTCTTCAAAATGGCCGCTGTGTGGGCTGGACATGAAGGCTCATTGCTATTTTGGGTCTTAACCATTAGCTGTTGGTCGGGTGTGATTGCCCTACAAAAGCAATATTCTTCTGAGTATCAGAGCCGCGTATTGTGGGTGATGAATGTGTTACTCGCGATATTTGCATGGTTTACCTTATTTGCTTCGAACCCATTTGAACTGAATTCGACCTTGCCACTTGAAGGGCGTGACCTTAACCCAATGCTGCAAGACGTTGGTTTGATATTCCATCCGCCTCTGTTGTATTTGGGTTATGTTGGTTTCTCTGTGGTCTTGGCATTTGCTGTGGCCGCTTTGCTGGTGGATCCGATTGAGTTCGATTGGGTCGCTCATTGTCGCAGTTGTTGTTTGGTCGCTTGGATCTTTTTAACCGCAGGGATCATTCTTGGTTCTTGGTGGGCATACTACGAGTTAGGGTGGGGTGGTTGGTGGTTCTGGGACCCGGTAGAAAATGCCAGCCTATTACCTTGGCTAACATCAACCGCTCTATTGCACAGTTTGGGTGTTGCTAAAGGCAAGCAACAGTTGCTGAAGTGGTCACTTAGCCTTGCTTTCATTACGTTTTGTTTAAGTATCCTCGGTACTTTTATTGTTCGATCTGGCGTCCTCACTTCCGTTCATGCTTTTGCTGTTGACCCAACCAAAGGTATCGCGCTGTTGCTGATACTGGTTTTGGTGTTAGTGAGTTCGTTTTCTCTTCTTATTGTTCGTGGTGAATCTTTCGAGTCGAATCCAATCACTAGCTTTGCGAGTAAAAGTTTTTTGAGTTTAGTGGCGGTACTTATATTTGTACTGGGTACGGCGGTGGTGGTGTTTGGTACCTTCTACCCAATGGTTTTTGAATTACTTGGCCTTGGAAATATCTCTGTGGGCGCACCTTACTTTAATCTTCTTATTGTGCCATTGGCTCTGCTTGCGATGGGAGTGATAGGGTTAGCGCCATTGCTCAGTATCAAACCTCAAGCGTCGAAAGGTGTGATTGGAATTATTGCCTTATTGTCTCTCTGTCTTGGCTTTGTAACTTATGTTTTGCAAGTTGAAGCGATCCAAGTGATGGTGCTAATGACATGGTCACTTGCGTTTTGGGTAGCCCTGACTCATGTTTACGGCTTAGCGGTAACGCGCAACTCTAAGTTTCAACGCAAAGTATGGGTGATGACGTTGGCGCATGTGGGTGTCGCAGTATTAGCGATAGGTGCCGCGATGAACAGTTACCATTCATTTGAGCGAAGTTACAAATTGAGCCCAGGTGAAGAGGTTGAGTTTATGGGCTGGACGCTCTCTCATCGTGATACCGAGCTCTATGTCGCCTCCAACTTTACTGCAGAAAAAGCGATACTCGAATTAGATGCTAGCGAGCAAAGCTTTTCCATCGCGCCAGAAAGAAGACACTACCAAGTTCGAGTTATGAACATGAGTGAGCCCGCAATGAAATGGTTCTGGCATGGTGATGTTTATATCACCATGGGCGAGAAAGTCGATTCCACCGCTTACGCATTTCGTGTTCAGTATAAGGCGTATGCGCGCTGGATCTGGTTTGGTGGGCTGTTCTCCATTATCGGCGCTTTGCTCTCATTGACTCATCGTAAAAAGAAAACCGTTAAGGCGTCACAGTATGCATAACAGCGTTCGTAACAAGCTAATTACTCTAATTGCCTTAGCATTGATTGTGGTGCTGGGATTTGTCTTTGCGCTTGATAATAAGCAGCAATCGACCATGGTGTCTGAACAACAAAGGGCATTTCCAGAATTTACATCGAGTGCGTTAGTGAATAGTGAAGGCGTCAGTGGTCAGCAGAAAATTACGCTTACTGATGTCACGCAGCACCCTTATCAACTGGTTAATGTATGGGCATCTTGGTGCGGGATATGTAAAACCGAACATTCATTTTTGCTTCAACTTCACGATAAAGGCATTCCCATCGTTGGGCTCAATTATCGAGATAACTCTGGGGCTGCGATTAACGTGTTATCGAACGATGGCAACCCGTACTTAACCGTGATCAGTGACCCTCAAGGCAAGTTAGCGTTAGAGTTGGGCGTAATCGGCACACCTGAAACGTATTTGGTTGATGCCAATGGCCAGATCATTAAAAAGCTATTGGGCGTGATTAATGAAATGGTATGGAAAGATGAGCTTGCGATGTATTTTGATGGTGTGAATGGATGATGAAGTCTCTAATACAAACCTTGTTTATGCTGTCAGCTCTTTTAGTGATTAGCCTTTCAACCATGGCTGAAGATCTGTTTACTGCCAGTAATACAGAGACGAGTATTCAAGTTGAACTGTTTGAGTTTGAAAACCCAGAACAACAGCAACGTGCTATTAGCTTGGCGAAAACGTTACGCTGCCCACAATGTCAAAACCAAAATCTGATTGAATCCAACTCACCAATAGCAAAAGACTTACGCCTTGTTGTGTTCAATATGGTGAAAGCAGGGAAGAGTAATAATGAGATTACTCGATATATGACGGAAAGATTTGGTGAATTTGTACTTTATAAGCCGGCGATGAAGGTTTCAAATCTATTACTTTGGTTGCTACCGAGCCTATTATTTCTCTTATTTATATATTTATCAGTAAAAAGTGTTAGGAAGAGCTCATAAAAATTGTGTATTACTGTTTACCAATTGACCTGTATTTTGTAACATTGACCGATTATAAAGGCTAAGCACTGCTATATAAGGATGTATCTGTGGATAACGTAATCTCAAATTTAAAGAAAGAGTTCCATACTCATGTCCGATCTGATAAATGGGCAGAAAAATACAGTGCAAAGTCGAGCATTTCTACGCTTACTCAAGAAGAGTTAACCGAATTAGAGAACGCTTGGGTTCAGCTTGTCATCTGGAAGCAAACTCAAGTAAGTTGATCGTTCTGTAAAAAATCGTAGTCTTAGCCGCAACTGATTAATTTATAACCCCATGTTGGTCATCCCAATGTGGGGTTTTTTCTTATGTGAAAAATAATTGTTATATTATAACAATTTGTACGAGGTCGACCTTGAAAAAAATTGTTAACAGCCTCATAGTGTCTATCATTAGATAGTTAGCTACAAAATATTGCCTAGACATATAATGTAGTGTTGTTAAATACATCGAATTTTCAAGTGAGTATAGCTATGGCGGAAGTGCGTGCCAGAATAGATTTCAAAGTAGGGGTAACAAGCAGTATAGATGCTGAACTTCTGTCTTTTCATGGATTGAAAACAGATAAAGAGCATGTTGCTGTGATATTTAAATCAGCAGACAAGACACAAGACATACCTCTTGTTCGTATGCACTCTGAGTGCCTGACTGGTGATGTTTTCCATTCTTCTCGCTGTGACTGTGGCGAGCAGTTAGACGAAACCATTAGAATTATGGGTGAGACGGGTGGGGTGATTCTTTACTTACGCCAAGAAGGTCGTGGTATTGGCTTGTACAACAAAATCGATGCGTACCGTCTGCAAAGCGAAGGCATGAACACCTATGAAGCCAACAACCACCTAGGTTTTGGCGATGACCTACGCGATTTTACTGAAGCTGCTGAAATGCTACGCGCCTTAGGTACTACAAAAATCCGCTTAGTCACCAACAACCCTAAGAAGATCAATGAGCTAAAATCTTTTGGTATTGAGATTGAAGAAGTGGTGAATACCTCTGCTCATATCAAATCGGGTAATGAAAGCTACCTGAAGGCAAAAGTCTCACACGGTAAGCATAATCTGGATATCTGATTAGCCTCTTTGTTACGCTTAACATAAAAATGTTTAAAGACCTCACATATGTGAGGTTTTTTTGTATTTATCTTGCAATAAAATTGTAAGTTTGTATTATTTCAATCCGTAGTGCAAATGATAATGGTTTGCACTATTACTACGAATAATAATTTAAAGCTCAACAAGGATGCTTCATGACCATTAAATCTTTAGTGACAAAAGCCGTAACTTCGTCACTCATTTTTGCCTCTGCTTCTTCTTTCGCAGCAGTAACTCAAGATCAAGTAGTAGAACATTACGCAGATATTGCACACGCGGTATTTGCTGATTCAGTAATTACAGCAAAAGCGTTGAACTCTTCTATTGATACCTTCTTAGCTTCTCCTTCTGCTGGCAACTTCGAACAAGTAAAACAAGCTTGGCTTGAGTCTCGCGTACCATACCAACAGTCAGAAGTTTTCCGCTTCGGCAACGCTGTTGTTGATGATTGGGAAGGCCAACTGAACGCATGGCCACTTGATGAAGGCCTGATTGATTATGTTTCGACTGATTACCAATATGAACTTGGTAACGAAGGCGCTAGCGCAAACATCGTGGCTAACAAGACTTTCCAAATTGGTCAGACTACCGTTGATGCAACCAACATCACCCCTGAGCTAATCGCAGACTTGAACGAGATCGGTGGTTCTGAAGCGAACGTAGCGTCTGGCTACCACGCAATTGAATTCCTACTTTGGGGCCAAGATTTAAACGGTACAAACAGCGGTGCAGGTGAGCGTGCTTACACTGATTTCGTTGTTGGCGCTGAGTGTACTAACGGCAACTGTGACCGTCGTGGCGCATACCTAAAAGCATCTGCTGAGCTACTTATCCAAGACCTAGAATGGATGGAAAAGCAGTGGGCTGAAGGCGAGAAAGGCAACTACCGTCAAGAGCTTCTTTCAGAATCTAGCGAGAATGGTCTTCGTAAAATGCTGTTTGGCATGGGTTCACTGTCTCTAGGTGAGCTAGCGGGTGAGCGTATGAAGGTTGCACTAGAAGCAAACTCTACTGAAGACGAGCACGATTGTTTCTCTGATAACACGCACAACTCTCACTACTACAACGAGCAAGGCATCTACAACGTTTACACGGGTCTATACAAGCGTGAAGACGGTACTCTGCTTTCCGGCCCAAGCCTGTTCGACCTAGTAGAGCAAAAAGATGAGCAAGCTGCGAAAGAGATTCAAAAGCAGTTTGACCTAGCACGTGCACAAGTAGGCGAATTAGTAACGTCTGCAGAGAAAAACAACCAGCACTTCGATCAGCTAATCGCTGCTGACAACGCTGCGGGTAATGCACTAGTAAACAAAACAATTGTTGCGCTAGTGTCTCAAACAGCGGCTATTGAGCGTGCTGCGGGTGTGATTGGCATTGATAGCCTAAACCCAGACACAGCGGATCACGAGTTCTAAGAACCCGAGCCGACACAAATGTAAGGGCTCTGATTGAGCCCTTAATTGTTTGATCCTCAAGAAAGCCACACCCACATAAAAACTAAAATCAAAAACACAGCAAGGCAATGTATGAAGTCGTATCTCTCAGCCTCACTATTAACCGCACTGTTTTTCGTATCTCCATTACACGCTCATGAAACCTACTCTGGCGGCAAAACGACCGTGAAGAAAGAAGGAGCGAACGCTTTTTCCCTTCCCGCAGCCAATCTACCAATGAGTAAGCGCTTGGATTTCAGCGTAGGTAATAGCTTCTTTAGAAACCCTTGGGTTCCTGCACCGTCATCAACCGATGCTCGTGATGGGTTAGGACCACTATTTAATACTAACGGCTGTCAAAACTGCCACATCAAAGATGGTCGTGGTCACGCGCCAGAAGAAGGAGATGAGAACGCAGTATCCATGTTGGTTCGTTTAAGCATTCCGGCTGAAACGCCTGAGCAGCGACAAGCCTTCATTCGAGATGGTGGAATTCCAGAGCCGACGTACGGCGGTCAGCTACAAGATTTTGCGCTTCAAGGTGTAAAACCAGAGGGCAAAGTGAACATTAGCTACACGGATGTTCCTGTTGAATTCAAAGACGGCACCGTCGTTACTCTGCGTAAACCCACTTTAAATATTACTGAACTTGCTTTCGGCGAGATGCATCCTAAGACCGAGTTTTCAGCTCGAGTGGCGCCGCCAATGATTGGTCTTGGTTTGCTTGAAAGTATCCCACAAGAAACGATTCTTGGATTTGCAGAGCAGCAATTGGCAGACAAACAGGGCGTGTCGGGTAAAGCCAACTATGTTCTTGATGTTCAAACCAATGAAATGGCGCTAGGTCGTTTCGGTTGGAAAGCCGGGCAGCCAAACTTAATGCAGCAAAACGCGGCGGCATTTAACGGTGACTTAGGCCTGACAAGCAGCTTATTTCCGAATGAAAACTGCACATCAGCGCAATCAACCTGTGATGATTTTCCAAATGGTGGCGAGCCAGAAGTCAGTGACAACATCTTAGATTTTGTTGAGTTCTATTCGCAGCATCTCGCGGTACCTGTTCGTCGTAATGTCGATAACCCAGCGGTTGTTCAAGGTAAAAATCTGTTCAAAGAGATTGGTTGTCAAAGCTGTCACCAAGCTGAAATTCGCACGGCAGAGCGAGAAGGTCTGTCTGCATTATCTAATCAGTTAATTAGCCCATATACCGATATGTTACTGCACGATATGGGAGAAGGCTTAGCCGACAATCGCCCAGAGTATCTAGCAAACGGTCAAGAGTGGCGCACCACGCCATTGTGGGGATTAGGCTATACCAAAGAAGTGAATGGTCACACCTTCTTACTTCATGACGGTCGTGCGAGAAATGTTATGGAAGCTGTGCTTTGGCATGGCGGTGAAGCAGAAATGGCGAAACAAAACGTTTTAGATCTTAGTAGCAGCGAGCGTGAAGCACTATTGGCGTTTTTAAACTCGTTATAAGCTGAGTTGAATTCAGTTTAGTTAACGGCTAATGACTTAAGAAAGCCGCTATTAAACCACTTAGCACCGCTGAACTTGTAGCAATACGAGGCCAGCGGTCGTTTCGCATTTAATGAACTCATATAATTAAAAGAAAAATTAGGAAGTAAGGTAACAGCATGACACATAAATTTTTGTTAATGCCTTTGTCGGCATTAATTATGGCAGGCTGCCAATCATCGGGTGAGCAAGCCGCTTCATCTGAGGTTAACGGTGTGTCTTATCAAGCAGACACGACCGACCACATCAGTCGCAGTGTCTATCAACAAGAGTTTGATTCAGCGGTGCTATTCGCGAAGCAATCGAGCGAATTAGAAGCTCTGATGCAAGGTTACTGTGAAACGGATAACGTTGAGTTAGACGCTTTGAAAGATCAATGGCAGATCACAATGAACAGCTGGATGGCACTACAAGGCCAAGAAAGAGGTCCAACAGCAGCGCTTGAAGAGAGCTGGAATGTTCAATTCTGGCCAGACAAAAAGAACACGACGGGTCTTAAGATGCGTCAGCTAACTCAGCAGAACAAAGCTTGGACTCAAGACGAAATCGCACAGCAGAGTGTGACTGTTCAAGGGCTTGGCGCCTTGGAGTGGTCTCTGTACGACGAGCAATCTCCATTGCTTCAAGACAAAGCTTCAGGTTGTCTATCTTCACAAGCTATCGCACAAAACCTGGCGATGAAATCGGCCTCTATTGCTGAAGCTTGGCAGGTTAACCCGTGGTTAGCACTGGACGAGATGCGTTGGGAATCGGAGTACATCGCTTTGTTGACCAATCAACTTGATTACAGCATGAAAAAACTGAGTCGTCCGATGGCTAAAATTGGTCATCCACGCCCTTACTTCTCGGAATCATGGCGCGCTCAAACCTCAATGACTCAGCTGAAATCGAACGTAGCGGCGCTAGAGAAATTGTACTTAGCAGATGGTAATGGTCTTGATGGTTTATTGAGAGAAAAGGGCTTAAATGACCTTGCCGATCGTGTAGCTGCCCAGTTCACGCTAACCTTAGATACTTGGCCTACAGACTCTAGCTTGTTTACTCTATTACAGAGCAAAGAGGGCTATAGAGATGTGCTGACTCAATACAACAAACTAGAACGTTTGAAGTACCTCATTCATGAAGAAGTGGCGATAGAGCTTGGCGTGGTAATAGGATTTAATGCTACCGATGGTGACTGATATTACGCGAAGAACGCTACTCAAGGCTGCACTGGGTTGTGCAGCTGTTCCATTGCTTCCGTTTGGCTGCGCTAGCCGCTCTGGTGCTGTGAGCTCATCTAGTGAGCCTCAATTAATCGGTTGTGCGCTGAATGGGCGAGGTCAATATTCAGCGGTTGTGGCTGACGAATATGGAATGCCATTGAGTCAACTGCCGATCCCAGATCGTGGTCATGGCGTCGCGATTTGCCCAACCTCATCACATGCGGTGGTGTTTGCTCGTCGTCCTGGTGACTATTTTATGGTGTTTGACTATAAAAACGGTCAGCAGATCAAAATGGTCGTGAAAGGTAACAACCGTCACTTCTATGGTCATGGCGTTTACTCATTAGATGGCAAGTTACTGTATGCCACTGAAGGGAAAACGGACAGCAGCCAAGGTGTGATTGGCGTTTACGATGTCGCGCAAGGCTATCGTAAGGTCGAAGAGTTCAGCGGTTTTGGTATTGGGCCTCATGAAGTGATCATCATGCCGGATGGTAATCTCGCGATCGGCGTTGGTGGCGTTCATACTGATGGTAGAACACCGAAAAACCTCGATTCGATGCAGCCGAGCTTGAGTTATGTTTCTCCTGAAGGTGTGTTACTTGATCAGGTTGAATTGTTGGATAAGAAGCTGAGCATTCGACACTTAGCCCATGATGGTGCTGAATCCGTGCTTTGTGGCCAGCAATATCGTGGTGAACCAGATGAGTATCCTTCGCTATTGGCGATGCATACTAAAGGCGGAAAGTTTGAATCACTGAACGCAGAGCCAGAGCAATGGGCAAGGTTCAATCACTATATCGCCAGTATTGCGGCGTCAGATGATTGGATTATTGCGACTTCGCCAAGAGGCAACTGCTACGGTATTTGGTCTAAAGAGACCAAAGAGTTAGTAGAACTCTCTGCATTATCTGATGCTTCTGGCGCTGTGCTGCTTGATGGTGAGTTTCGATTAAGCTCTGGGTCGGGCAGTGTGGTAAGCCAGAGCATGCCTTATGAGAAATCAACTCAACAATCATCGGTCCAGTGGGATAACCATTGGAGTTCAATCTGATTTATAAAGCCTCTTAAAAATAACATGCTTACTCCGATTTCTTTGCCATACTTATGAGATGGTTGGTGATGGAGTTAAGCATGTTCGCAAAATACTTCTGTGGATTATTAGTTCTAGTTTCTGTGCACGCATGGAGCTATGCGAGTTCTGACGAGAGCCGTTTCATTCCGGCGGAATCAGAACTCTCTTTCATGCTTATATATCCAGAGCTCACACAGAGTATCTATCAAGACACTTCTCTGCCTATCCTTTGGGATTCTCCTGAGCTGGTTAAAGCGTTTGAGTTCCAATTGTCGCTTCTTGAACAAGCGCAAATGGCACCACTCTTCGAGCGACAACTCAAGCAAATCCGTCACTATCAATCCCATGCTCAATGGCAAGAGTTGGACATATTACTTACCGATACTTTTATCTACTACCTGAGCTACGTTGAAAATGCGCCGCTTGCCGGTAAAGATTGGTACTTCTCGGGCAAGTTGCATTCCAAATTACCTGCGCCTTCTCCGCATATTCTGATGAGCTTAAAAAGCAGCGTTGCCAATGATTACTTATTGGAGATGGTGTTGTCTTACGCGCCGCCTGTTGGGGATTTTGACCAATTCAAAGCAACCTATTCGGTGTTAGAAACCGCCTCTGAACTCAATATTGAACGATATAGACAGAAAGGTTTGAAGCGCTTGGGTGACGAGCTTTCAGACAAGACGGTTCTTGTTGAGCGCATTGCTTTGGTTGGTGTTGATACCTCGATGATCGCGGTCGATTTTCCCAAGTTCGATCGAGATCTGCAAAAGGCGATTAAATCTTTCCAACGCATGCACGGTCTTACGGATGATGGGATCGTCGGGCCAGATACGATCAAATGGATCAATATGGGCTTTGATGATCGACTTACTTCCCTAGCATTGAACGCCGAGCGTGCCCGCTTATGGCCAAGAAATAGAGACTCACTGATTGTGGTGAATGTACCTAGTTTTGATATGAAGTATTGGGAAGATGGGGAAGAGGTTTTTGAATCTAAAGTTGTGGTTGGGAGAAAATCGAGAAAAACACCACTCTTAGAGATAAAGCTTGATTCGGTTATCTTAAATCCGACTTGGAACGTGCCATGGAAAATCATGGTTAAAGATATCTTACCTAAAGTAAAAGCCGACGAGAGTTATCTTGAAACACACAATTTTCAAGTGATCGATGGTTGGCGTTCGATGGAAACTGTCGATACTACCGAGATAGATTGGCAAACGATTAACTTTAACTCTTTTCCTTATCGAATGCGCCAGCAAGCAGGCTCTAGTAACGCATTGGGTTTGTATAAGTTCAATACGCCCAACAAGCGAGCCATCTATCTCCATGACACCCCAAGTAAAAGCTTGTTTAACGATGACTTCCGCGCCTATAGCTCTGGTTGTATTCGTGTTGAGCATGCCGAGGAACTCGCGGAGTTGTTATTTGCGACTAAGGTAAAGAAAGTGCCGAATCAGGATGATGAACTTGCGCCCAATACTAAGGTTCGTCTCAAGAAGCGAATTCCAGTGCATATCATTTATCAAACCGTGTTGTTTGAAGAAGGAGGCATACAATACCGCGGTGATATCTACCAATATGATAAAGAGGGCGGTTGATTGAAATATGGTCAAGAAAGGTGATCTTGACTGAAAAATGACAACCAAGCTTCTATTGATAAAATTATAATGAGTATCAATAACTAACCGTGCAAAGGTTACAAATACTAACGTTTTGCACGGTTTTTGTACGTTGACGCAGCAAATTCCATTATGTATCGTGCATTTTTCGTTCGATCTAATTGGTTTTTTTGCTGTATGTCTCAAAGTTTATTTTCACGCCGTCAGTTTCTGACTTACGCTGGTGGTACTGCTGTAGTCGCCTCTCTTACTCCTTCTATCGCTTTCGCTTCATACCCGGATCAACCAAGAACGATTAGCATGAACAATCTTCACACTGGTGAGCGATTAGAGACTTGTTATTTCGATGGCACTAACTATGTTGGTGACGAGATGGCACGCCTTAGCAAACTGTGCCGTGACTTCCGCCGCAATGAGATTCATCCAATGGATAAGAACCTGTTTGATCAGATCACTCAGATTCAAAATGTACTGGGTATTCAAAAAGAAGTTCAAATCATCTCTGGCTACCGCTCTCCAGCAACCAACGAAGCGTTGCGCTCTAAGTCGAGTGGTGTCGCTAAAAAGAGCTATCACATGCTTGGTAAAGCGATCGATTTTCGTATCGATGGTGTTGATTTAAAGGAACTGAGAGACGTAGCTAAAAGTCTGCAAGCAGGTGGTGTTGGTTATTACGCTCGTAGTAACTTCATCCACATTGATACTGGTCCAGTTCGCAGCTGGTAGAGCTAAGCTGAGTTATTGAGTGATACGGTAGGCACTTGTCAAAGTAGACATCCAATGTCATAGTTTGCCCAAATTTCAGTTTGTTCTAATAATTCGGTTTATTGCTGCTCAGTTTGTTGCTGTTTAGTTTGTTATTGTTGGGTTTGTTGCCAATAACATAGCGATATTCGAGTTGTTCACCAGATTCGCTCTTTAAGGTTTGTATATGTCTCTTAAGTATCAAGTTGTACCTGTTACCTCTTTTTCTCAGAACTGCTCGATTGTGTGGTGTGATGAAACCATGGAAGGCATCGTTGTCGATCCGGGCGGTGATGTTCAACAACTCGCGGCTATCATTGAAGAACTCGGTGTTAAGGTTGTGAACTTGGTACTGACGCACGGTCACTTAGATCATGTTGGCGGTACGGTACCACTTGCTGAGATCTTGAAGGTTGAAATTGTGGGCCCGCATAAGGCAGACAACTTCTGGCTACAAGGTCTAGAGAATCAAAGTCAGATGTTTGGTTTCCCACTGTGTAAAGCTTTTGAACCAAACACTTGGTTAGAAGAGGGCGACAAAGTCACTTTTGGTAATCAAGTGATTGATGTGATTCACACGCCGGGCCACACGCCAGGTCACGTTGTACTGTTCAGTGAGCAAGCTCGTTTAGCGTTTGTGGGTGATGTGTTGTTTAACGGCGCAATTGGCCGTACTGACTTCCCACAAGGTGACTTCAATACGCTTATCGCTTCAATCAAGACTAAGCTTTGGCCACTAGGCAGTGACGTAACATTCGTTCCGGGCCATGGTCCTGAATCGACATTCGGTCGCGAGCGTGCATCAAACCCGTTCGTCGCAGATGAAATGCCTCTGTACTAATTAAATCTTTGATTTTCCAAACGATTATTTGTGTCGATTGATTGAAAATGAAGCTTAGCTTTTGTCCTGAAAGCTAAGCTTTTTTATTGTGTGTGAACTTACTGGTAAACCTTAATCAGAAAGACGTTCAGCGGCAGCCAAGTAGCGTCGAGCCAGCCCCACAAACTCTTCTCCACTCATATTCAAATCATGGGTTGATATGAAAATGTCATAACCGTGGAAGCCCCTTTGATATTTCATTCTGTTGGCAAGCATCGCCTGCAATCCAGAATAGTTTTTAATCACCGCGTTTGGACTGTTTGTCTCATTCGGTGAATCAAGGTTGTCCTGTGATTGGTTATCGTTGAAATTTACGTTGTCGGTATTCTGCGACTCTTTGTATTGGCTTAGTTCGACACAGCCACTTTCAGTACAACGCGCATGGTAATGCGATGAGTCGAGAACCATATCCTCAAAGTTGGACTCTTTGCCTGCTTGTTTGGCTCCTAAGTACAAAAGTGCTCGTTGGCTGAGCAATAATTCACAAGTTATTTTAGGGCAAATCGAATCGAGGTAGAGCGAGTAATCTTTTACTTTAATTCCGACCCAGGGCAGAGGTTGATGCCAACCATCTTGTTCATAAGTGCAAAGACCAATTTTTTGGATGTTACTCCATTTTAAAACCCAACCCCCTTTGTAAAAGTGCTGCTGAAAATGAGTCGGGGTAAGTGTGAACATCACTCGGCTGCGCAGCATCAAATAGTAGCCAGTTCCCAGAAGCGCAATACTGCAAAAAGCACCCACGATCAGTAACTTTGGATTGTCACTGTAGAGCGAAACGATCAAGCAAATGAAGCCTAAAATAATGGCGAGGATACGGTACGAGCGAGTGAATGAAGGCAAAGAGAAATTACTAAGGTGACGAGTGTCCATAGGTAACACCAAGTTTTCATATTTTTGTCTGGATGGATAACCAGTGTATATGACCCTGAATTGATAAGTCGATGTTTAAATAATAGACGCTAGTAGACAATATCGGTATTTTTCGTCGACTTTCGACGCTTCACTCTACAAATAGCTCCTGTTTTTTGGTATAAATCGCGCTTCAAATTTTCACCACTGCGAAAAGAGCAGTGAACTGGAGAAATATTCAATGAGACTTGCTCATAAGCGTAAGGTGCAGGCTAAACTGCAGAAACGCACTAAAGCGGCTGTAGTTAAAGCAGTGGCAACGCCGAAAAAAGCGAAGCCTGTCGCAGAGAAAGTTGTAGCAGAAAAAACTGTAGCAGCAAAACCAGCGGTAGAGAAAGCAGTAGCAGCAACTAAAGAAGTTGCAGTAGCACTGACTCCTAAGCAACAACAAGTTCTAGACATCGTTGTTAGCAATGCTGAAGGCATTAACCCTAAAGGTATCGGCCTAGAAGCTGGTCAAGAAGACGCGAAAGCAGCTTCATGGGCAACAGGCGCATTGAAAAAACTTCTTGAAGAAAACCTAGTAGCGAAAGAGCAGCTAGCAGGTAACAAGGTTATCTACAAAGCTATCTAATCCTGTGGGATTACATTCGCTTCGTTAAGTTTTTAAGCCTCGATTTTCGAGGCTTTTTTGTATCTGGCACATTATGCCAAGTCCGAGCCCAAATCCAAGCCTAAACCTAGGCTCTATAATCTCAATTCCAATTCGATATACGGCTTAACTGATTAGTGTTGTCTCGTGTCAGAGCTTCGAATCAGCAAGCACTAAATTAGGGCGTTAGCTAGGTAGATCAAGAGAGCAAAGCCTTGATTTTTTCCCCTAAAATACAGCAATGAATAGAGCTTCATCACGAAATGGCAATCAATTGTTAAGAGTATTTAATTATTAATACTTAGGTATTTATCAATACGCATTGCCTTGGTGAATATCCAAACTCCTTTGAAATCGACACTATTCAATCATCTCCTACGTAGTTCTACTTAATCCTTTGGTCTAATACGTAACTTTGTT
Source organism: Vibrio sp. 10N.261.55.A10 (assembly GCF_041470825.1). Taxonomy (NCBI): domain Bacteria; kingdom Pseudomonadati; phylum Pseudomonadota; class Gammaproteobacteria; order Vibrionales; family Vibrionaceae; genus Vibrio; species Vibrio sp. 10N.261.55.A10. The sequence goes on from NZ_JBFRNC010000007.1 coordinate 146,803, forward strand.
AACGCCATGCGTGCGTGCTCTCCCTGATATCTTGTTGCCTCATCACGGTGCACTCTTATGTTGAATCATAAAAAATGCTCATAGAAAGAGTGTTAACCCAACAAAGGACGTGAACATGAGTCTCATTTCTAACTCCCTCACACGAGTTTTTAAAAACGTTGCAGTAACTGCTGCGGCTTGTTTAGCTTTGGTCGCTACTGGTGCTACAGCCGCTGATAAGGTTTACCGTTTAAAACTTGCGGAAACTTGGGGACCAAACTTCCCAGTTTTCGGTGATGCAACCAAAAACATGGCGGCGATGGCTGAGAAGATGTCGAATGGTCGACTGCAAATCAGAATCGATTCAGCAAACAAACACAAAGCACCTCTTGGCGTTTTTGACATGGTTAAGTCTGGTCAATACGACATGGGTCACTCAGGCTCTTACTACTGGAAAGGTAAAGTTCCAAACACTCTTTACTTCACTTCTATGCCTTTCGGTATGACGCCAGCAGAACAATACGCGTGGTTCTATCACGGTGGTGGTATGGAGTTAATGGAGCAGGTTTACTCTCCACATAACTTGATGTCTTTCCCTGGTGGTAACACGGATATCCAGATGGGGGGTTGGTTTCAAAAAGAGATCAACAGCGTTGAAGATCTACAAGGTCTGAAAATGCGAATCCCGGGCTTTGCAGGCGAGATTCTTGCTGAGCTAGGTGCTAAACCGACGAACATTGCCCCGGGTGAGCTTTACACCTCTTTGGAGCGTCGCACAATCGATGCACTGGAGTGGGTAGGTCCATCACTTGATCTTCGTATGGGTTTCCACAAAATCGCGCCTTACTACTACACAGGTTGGCACGAGCCGGGTTCAGAGCTTCAATTCCTAGTGAACAAGCGCACATGGAACAAGCTTCCTGAAGACCTACAAGAGATCTTGCGTGTTGCCATGCGTACAGCGGCTTATGACATGTACACACAAGCAACGCACGAAAGTGGTAAGAACTGGGTTTCAATGAAGACTGAATACCCTGATGTACAAGTGAAAGATTTCCCGCCAGAGGTTATGTCTGCTCTGAAAGAAGCGAACGATCGCCTACTTGCGGCCCATGCTGAGAAAGATGAGCTGGCAAAAGAGATTCAAGCTTCACAAGCAAGCTACCTAGAACAAGTACGTTCATGGACGGATATTTCACATAGAGCTTACCTAAATAGCCAAGCGAAATAATCGACAGTTGTTGAACTGAAACTAAATGAACCCAAAGCTTTTCTTATTGAGTATTTAAGAGTGAATAAGCTGAGGGTTCATTTAAAACATAATAACTAAGCAGGATAAATCCTGTATTACGCTCAAGAACCTTTTCTACGTCCTACAGCTCGTTACCTCAGCTGCGCGATGTCTTTTCAAATTCCATGGAGTCGGGAATGCGAAGTCTAATTTATATTGAACGCCTGTTTAATCGTATCGGTGACGCACTGGGATGGCTTTCCAGTATGTTGTTTATTTTACTTATCGCCAACGTCGTGTATGACGTTGTCATGAGATATGCCTTCAACGATGTCTCTATCGCCTTCCAAGAGATGGAATGGCACCTTTTCTCCGCCGTTTTCCTACTCGGTGTTCCTTATGCCATCAAGGCTGGTGGCCATGTTCGAGTTGACGTGTTCTATGAGCAACTGAGCTTTAAAGCACAAGCGATTATTGACCTGCTTGGCACGCTTATCTTTCTACTTCCGTTTTGCCTGCTGGTGGCTTGGTTTGGTATCGATGTTGCCAAAGAGAGTTATGAACTGGGTGAAACCTCAGGCGATCCCGGTGGCCTGCCGTATCGCTGGATCATCAAAGCTATGATCCCGCTGTCATTCTTTTTGATGGCACTCAGTGGCGTAGGTTTGATCCTGCATTCACTGAATAAGATTTTTAATCCGCATCTTATCCATGCAAACAATATTCATACAAAAAACAAGTAGAGGCTGAACATGATTGGAATAGTAATGTTTTTCGTAGCCTTGTTTGCGCTTTTACTTGGCTTCCCAGTGGCGTTTACCTTTGGTGGTATCGCGTTAATCTTTGGTGTTTGGGCTGAGGGCATTGAAATGTTTGCCTTCATGCCATATCGAATTCAATCCATTATGGAAAACACGGTTCTGATGGCCGTTCCATTGTTTGTTTTTATGGGGCTCGTTCTACAAAAGACCAAGCTTGCTGAGCAGTTGCTTGAGTCTATGGGGCGACTGTTTGGCGGCGTTCGTGGTGGTATCGCGATTTCAACCGTATTAGTAGGTTCACTACTTGCGGCTTCTACTGGCGTGGTTGGTGCTTCTGTTGTTGCTATGGGACTTATCTCCCTACCTGTAATGCTCAAGTACAATTACGACAAAGGCTTAGCCTGCGGCACTATTTGTGCGTCTGGTACGCTAGGGCAGATCATTCCACCCTCCATCGTATTGATTCTATTGGGTGATGTTCTAGGTGTTCCTGTAGGCGACTTGTTCCAAGCGGCGATTTGGCCGGGCGTGATGCTGGTCGGCGCGTACATCGTTTATATCTTGATATACGCAAAGCTACACCCTGAAGCGGCTCAACCTATTGAACGTGATGACTCCATCAGCCGTAAGCAGGAAGTGTTTAATGCACTGAAAGCGATTCTTCCGCCTCTAGCGTTAATCATTGTTGTACTGGGCTCTATCTTCGCAGGTGTTGCTACGCCAACAGAGTCAGCCGCATTAGGTGGCGCGGGTGCGATGATACTTGCACTGCTTTACGGTCAATTTAGTTGGTCGATGGTGTACGAGGCGTCGAAAGAGACGGTGAAAGTAACGGCGATGGTATTTGCTATCTTGTTGGGTGCAACGGCATTCTCAATGGCGTTTACCTACACTGGTGGCGACTATCTGGTTGAAGAGTGGATGCTACAACTGCCAGGTGAAAAATGGGGCTTCCTGATCATTACCATGCTGGTGATTCTGATTCTGGGTTTCTTCATCGACTTCGTAGAGATCTGTTTCATCATCGTGCCGATCATTGCGCCAGTTGCTGAACTGATGGGCATCAACATGACATGGTTCGCTATCCTTATTGCGATGAACCTACAAACTTCCTTCTTAACGCCGCCATTTGGTTTTAGTTTGTTCTATTTAAAAGGCGTAGCACCGAAAGGCGTGACGACTAAGGACATCTACCGAGGTGTGATGCCGTTCATTCTGATTCAAATCCTCGTACTTGGATCACTTCTCGCTTTCCCATCTTTCTATGGAATGTGAGTGAAGCCAAGAATGTGAATGATATGTTTCGACGGCTATCTATAAATTGCTAAAGTAAAACGGCTTATTGATGTTCAGTAAGCCGTTTTTTGTGAGGGAAAGGAATGCCTCTAAAAGCCAAGCTGATTTTGCTGACGTTGCTCCCGTTGCTGCTGGTAACGGCGAGTATTAGTTGGATCTCGCTGCACCAGACTAAGACGTTAGGCGCTAAAGAAGTCGAGATCTTTAGAGACAGCCTAATCAAGTCGCGTGAAAACGCCCTCAAAGACACGGTTGATCTCGCGTTCGACGCCATAGAACACGTCTATAACGATCCAAATATCCAAGAAGCCCAAGCCAAAAAAAAAGTTCGAACCATATTGTCTAAACTTAGATATGGCTCTGATGGGTACTTCTTCGCATACGATCGCCTCGGGACCAACTTGGTTCATCCAATTCAGCCAGAATTGATAGGCCAAAACCTACTCCAACTGCAAGATGAAGATGGCGATTTTCTGATAGAGGCTCTGTTAAGAGAAGCGCAAACCGGAGGCGGGTTTCACCAGTATTTGTGGCAAAAACCGTCGACGGGTGAGGTGGTGTCTAAGCTGAGCTACGCCGCTTGGTTAGAGCGTTGGGACTGGATGATTGGCACCGGCTTGTATATTGAAGACGTACACCAAGAAGTGGCTTCGATGCAGGCTGCGATAAATAAGAATATTGAAACCACGTTCTTTTCGATTGTGGTGATTTTGAGCGTAACGGTCGCGGTCATCATCGTGCTGACCTTGGCTATTAACATGCATGAACATCGGATTGCTGATAACAACTTAAAGGAGCTGGCGCATAAGACGGTGATGTTCCAAGAAGACGAGAAGAAGCATCTAGCGCGTGAGTTGCATGATGGTATTAACCAATTATTAGTGTCGAGTCGTTGCCATTTGGAACTGCTCGGTAATAAGCTACAAAATGAAGACCTTAAAGCACATTTGAATAAGTCGCAGCATTCACTGATGCGAGCAATCGAAGAAGTGAGGCACATCTCGCATCAACTTCGTCCAAGTTCGTTGGATGATATTGGTTTAGAGGCGGCATTGTCTTCATTGTTGTTAGATTTTCAGGCGCATTCGGGTATTGAAGTAGAAACCTTGTTTAGCACTCAACAGGGTAAGTTGAAATCTGAGGCTGCGACAACCTTGTATCGAGTGGTGCAAGAGTCGCTGAATAATATCGAGAAACACGCGCAAGCGACCAAAGTAACGGTTATCGCTCAGCAAATTGGTAATGTGTTGCAACTACTGATTCAAGATAACGGTGTCGGTTTCAACACCTATAAAGCGATGGAAAAACGAGGGATCGGGCTGCGTAACATGAGAGAGCGAGTGGAGTTCATCGGTGGTGACTTTGAATTGATGAGTGAGATTGGCCTCGGAACGGAAATTACAGTGTTACTGACACTAGAGGGATTAATGAATGAGTGAAGTTATTCGAGTTGTGATTGCTGACGATCACCAAGTGGTACTGGATGGCTTTATGGCGAGATTGGAACTCGAGCCAGATATTAGCGTGATAGGTACCGCCAGCAATGGACTAGAAGCGGTAGAGGTTGTTAAGTCTTTACGTCCCGATGTGGTGTTGATGGATATCAGCATGCCTATCATGAATGGCATTGATGCCACCCATCTGATTAAAGAAGAAGACCCAGAAGCCAAGGTCCTGATGCTGACCATGCATAACAACCGTGAATACATCATGAAGGTGATGCAGTCGGGTGCAGTCGGTTACATGTTGAAAGAGATTTCGGCTGAAAAAATGGTACAGGCAATCAAAACGGTCAATCAAGGATCGACCTATTTCTGTGAAAAAGTCACGCAGAATTTGTTTACTCAGCCGATTACTCCCACGCCATCTGTCAAGAATCCATTGAGCAGACGTGAAGAGGCTGTGCTGAAATTAGTCGCAAAAGGGGAGAGCAGTAAAGAGGTCGCAAAGGCGCTGAATATCAGCTATCGAACGGTAGAAACCCATAGGCAAAATATTAAGCATAAGCTCGATATTCACTCTACGGCAGAGCTTGCTAAATATGCGGTCAGCTCCGGGCTTGTGGACTGATCTTACGCTAAATAACGTTAAATGTGTAATTTAATTACTAAATGCCTCCTTTATGGAGGTTTTTTTAGTATTTTTGCGACAGGTTGATATTCTTCTTTTCGAAATTTAAGCGCCGAATGCAATGTTGCAAACTGTGCGCTGCAAATTAGAGAGGAAGCATGGAGCCTGTAAAAGATAGGTATAGTATTGAAAATACCGATTATACAGTAGGACAAGATAACGTTCAGAAATGGGGTTTTGATGTTCATAACCCAGTATTTGGAATCAGTGCAGGGGCGATCATTATCTTCCTGTTGGCACTTCTAGTCGCAGACCCTGAAACCGCAAAAGCGGCGCTTGATGGAATCAAATGGAAAGTCATTGGTAACTTCGATGGTTTCTTCATGTGGGCAGCAAACATCTTCGTAATTTTCTGTTTTGCCCTCATTGTCTCCCCGTATGGCAAGATACGTATTGGTGGCAATGATGCCAAAGCAGAGCACTCAAACCTATCTTGGATGTCGATGTTATTCGCCGCAGGAATGGGTATTGGCTTAATGTTCTGGGGTGTTGCTGAGCCAGTAGCTTACTTCACTGGCTGGTATGAAACACCACTAGGTGTTGAAGCTTACTCTCCTGAAGCGGCGAAGTTGGCTCTTGGTGCAACCATCTACAACTGGGGTCTGCACGGTTGGGCGATTTACGCGGTTGTTGCTCTAGCGCTTGCCTTCTTCACCTTCAATAAAGGTTTACCTCTATCAATCCGCTCTATTTTCTACCCTATCTTGGGTGATAGAACTTGGGGTTGGTTTGGTCATATTGTTGATATCGTCGCTGTGCTTGCAACGCTATTTGGCCTTGCAACTTCATTGGGCTTAGGTGCTCAACAAGCAACAAGTGGTATTAACCATGTATTTGGTACCGATGGCGGTATTGGCATGCAGCTGATTGTTATCGCTGTGGTTACTTTCTTAGCGACAATGTCCGTGGTTCGTGGCATCAACGGTGGTGTAAAGCTTCTGAGTAATGTGAACATGCTGGTTGCTTTGGGCTTACTTATCTTCGTTACCATCGCTGGTGGCATGGCGGGTATTAAAGCAATCCCAACCGCGCTAATGGGCTACATTGAAAACTTCATTCCCTTAAGCAATCCTCACGGTCGTGATGACGAAACGTGGATGCAAGGTTGGACGGTATTCTACTGGGCATGGTGGATGTCTTGGTCACCATTCGTAGGCATGTTCATCGCTCGTATCTCTAAAGGTCGAACGATTCGTGAATTCATCGTTGCTGTATTGTTCATCCCAACGACAGTAATCATCATCTGGATGGCTATTTTCGGTGGCATCGCGATTGATCAAGTGGCGAACAAGGTGGGCGAGATTGGTGTGAATGGTCTGCAAGATATTACACTTTCTCTTTTCCATACTTACGATGCTCTGCCAATGAGCTCTGTGCTTTCAGTGGTATCGATTGGTTTGATTATGGTGTTCTTTATCACCTCTTCTGATTCAGGCTCATTGGTTATCGATAGCATTACCTCTGGCGGTAAAGTGGATGCACCGGTTCCACAACGTGTATTTTGGGCGTTGATGGGCGGCGCGATTGCAGCGGTTCTACTATGGGTTGGTGGTACGGAATCTATTCAAGCACTGCAAGCTGGAACGGTATCGATGGCGCTACCATTTGCCTTCATATTATTGCTTATGTGCCTAAGCTTATTGCTAGGTTTACGAACTGAAAATCAATTGGTTAAGCACCAAAATGCTTTGAGTTAAAAGTATTTTTGATAAAAAGGTCGACAGGGTCGACCTTTTTTTCGTCATAAACTTGAGTAATTACGTGAATATTGTTTGAAATTCCATCGAGCCGATTCTAGTTTACTGAAAACAACAAGTTAACCTGCTAAACTTCAGACATCCAAGTATTTGAATTATTGTGACAACAGCTTGTACTACTTGGATCGTAGGTTCGAGTTTGTAATTAAGTCGCAGGTAAGTAAGGAATACGAGGTCAATAGACCCTAATAGAATTCCGTAGAGAGGGATAATGACTAAAGGTATAGATAAATACAGTATCGACAGTACGGATTACACTGTCGGTCAAGATAACGTCCAAAAATGGGGTTTTGATGTTCATAACCCAGTATTTGGTATTAGTGCGGGACTTATCGCTTTGTTCCTGATCGGTGTTCTTATTACAGATACCGCTTCAGCAAAGGCTGCGCTAGATGGCGTTAAAGGCCAGATTATCAATTCGTTTGATTGGCTTTTCATCTGGTCGGGTAATATTTTCGTAATTTTCTGCTTAGGTTTGATTGTTTCTCCGTACGGCAAAATCCGCCTTGGTGGTGTTGATGCGACGGCAGATTACTCATTCTTCTCTTGGCTATCGATGCTGTTTGCCGCAGGTATGGGTATCGGCTTGATGTTCTGGAGTGTGGCAGAGCCAGCGGCTTACTTCACGGGTTGGTTTGAAACTCCGTTAGGTGTTGAACCAAACACACCAGAAGCTGCAAAACTGGCATTGGGCGCAACCATGTATCACTGGGGTCTACACCCTTGGGCGATTTATGGCGTAGTAGCACTGTCACTTGCGTTTTTCTCTTACAACAAGGGATTGCCTCTTTCTATCCGTTCTATCTTTTACCCAATTTTAGGTGATAGAGCTTGGGGCTGGGCAGGTCACATTGTTGATATTCTTGCTGTACTTGCAACGCTATTTGGTCTGGCGACATCGTTAGGTCTTGGTGCACAACAAGCGGCAAGTGGTATTCAGCATGTATTCGGCATTGAAGCGGGCCTAGGTCTGCAAGTTATTGTGATTACAGCGGTGACTTTATTGGCGGTAGTATCAGTACTTCGTGGTATTGATGGTGGCGTTAAAGTTATCAGTAACATCAACATGTTGGTGGCTTTCCTACTGCTTATCTTAGTGGCTCTAATCGGCTACGCGGTGACTTTAGGTTCTATCCCAACGACATTGATGGCATACATTGAAAACATCATTCCGTTGAGTAACCCTCACGGTCGTGAAGATGAAACGTGGATGCACGGTTGGACTGTATTCTACTGGGCTTGGTGGATCTCATGGTCTCCATTCGTAGGTATGTTTATCGCACGTGTTTCTAAAGGTCGTACGGTTCGTGAGTTCATCACAGCAGTACTGATTGTACCGACTACAGTGACTATCATTTGGATGTCAGTATTCGGTGGCATGGCGATTGACCAAATCGTGAATAACGTTGGTATTCTTGGTCAAGACGGCCTAACAGATGTATCACTAGCAATGTTCCAAATGTTTGATGCACTGCCGTTCGGGACTCTGCTTTCAATCATTGCGGTTGTATTGGTTCTAGTATTCTTCATTACATCGTCTGACTCAGGCTCTCTAGTAATCGACAGCATCACCGCGGGTGGTAAAGTTGATACGCCTGTGCCTCAACGTGTGTTCTGGGCGTTCCTAGAAGGTGCGATTGCTGTGGCTCTATTGTGGGTTGGTGGTACTGAAGCAGTACAAGCTCTACAAGCGGGTGCAATCTCTACAGCATTGCCATTCACCATCATTCTATTACTGATGTGTGTGAGCTTGCTAATGGGTATGCGTACAGAAAAACGCTAGGCTTTGTAAGCTGAAATCTACTGCAATTTATACGCAGTAGAGTGGTAAATAATATGAAGGCAGAAGAGGAAACTCTTCTGCCTTTTTTGTTTCTTCTTTACCGTGTTTTCTTGTCTCTTTTTAACATGTGAAGTGCGATAAAAATACTAATAACCGTAGAGATAATGCCGCCTTAAATTTGGCGACAAGCCAAGGAATTGACATTAGGTAAGCTTATGGTTTGCTTAAAATTATATTCCGATATTAAATTATAAAATTGCTCGAATTTAATACTGATATTGGGTAGTATGCGCGAGATTTCCCACCACTCGTGAAACTTTGACATGAAACTAACACTAAAGCAGAAGTTGATAGGCGCTAGCCTATCTGCTGTTGTCGTTATGGCTACAGCGTTGACTTGGTTGTCAGCAAACCAATTATTTGAACAGACTCGTAATGGCGTATACCTACGAGCTGAAAGCGTATCTGAAGCAGCATCTGAAGGTATTAAAAACTGGATTGATATCCGTACTGATATCGCATCAGCATTTAATGACTTTTCACGAGAGGATGATGTTGTTCCTTTCCTTAGACAAGCTCGTGTAGCGGGTGGCTTTGACGATATCTTTTTAGGTACTCCAGAAGGTGGAATGTACCGTTCACATCCTGAACGTAATCGTGCAGATTACGATCCTCGTCAACGTCCTTGGTACCAAGAAGCAAACGCTGCAGGTAAGCAAATCATTACTACGGCTTACCAAGATGCAATCACCAAAGCACTTCTAGTAACGATCGCAGAACCTGTTCGCCACAACGGCCAACTTGTTGGTGTTGTTGGTGCAGACGTACTGATCGACCAGTTGGTTAACGATGTAATCAGCCTTGATGTTGGTGACAACGCTTACGCAATGCTAATTGATGCCTCTGACGGCACATTCCTAGCACACCCAGATTCAGCACTAAGCTTGAAGCCGGTAAGCCAGCTTTCAAACGATATCTCTATGCCTATCATCGAAAACGCAGTGCGTACGGGTAGCATCGAGATCATCAAAGAGCGCGGCGCAGACAAGCTGCTTTACTTCACGAAGGTGCCTAACACTAACTGGATCTTCGCGGTTCAGATGGACAAAGCAACAGAAGAAGCGAACCACTCAACGCTACTTACTCAGCTGATCATCACTGCTGTCGTTATTACGCTCATCGTAATCGTACTCGTGTCTTGGTTAGTAAGCTTCCTATTCCGTGATTTGAACCGTGTTTCAGCAGCACTTGAAGAAATTGCTTCAGGTGAGGGCGATCTTACTCAACGCCTTGAGCCTAAGAGCGACGACGAAATTGGTCAGCTTGCAGCAAACTTCAACCGCTTTGTGGGTAACATGCACACCATGGTGATCAAGCTAAGCGAAGTATCTGCTGCGCTAGGCAACCAAGCACGTCAAACGGCTTCTCAAGCTGAAGAACGTAGTGCTCGTATCCAAATGCAACAAGACGAGATCAACATGGTAGCAACAGCCGTTAATGAAATGGCTGCAGCAACACAAGAGATCGCAGGTAACGCAGACCACACTGCACAGAACTCATCTGAAGCGGTTGGCGCGTGTGAGCACGGTACTGGTCAAGTGACACAGACTCAAAGCTCTATCCAAAACCTTGCTCAAGAAGTTCAAATCGCAACTAACGTGATTCTCGAGCTTGAAGAGCACGGCAACAGCATCAACGCTATCTTGTCTAACATTCAAGGTATTGCAGAACAAACGAACCTACTTGCACTTAACGCCGCTATTGAAGCAGCACGTGCCGGTGAGCAAGGTCGTGGTTTCGCAGTAGTAGCGGATGAAGTTCGAGTTCTGAGCCAACGTACACACGGTTCAACGCAAGAAATTCAACAAACGATTGAGTTGCTGCAAGGTACAACAGGCAAAGCGGTTAACATCATGAACGATAGCCGTACTCTTGCTGAAACCAGTGTTGATGACGCGAACTCAGCGGCTGCAAGCCTAACGCAAATCCATGCTGCTGTTGAACGCATCAGCGACATGGCAACACAGATTGCTTCTGCTGCAGAAGAGCAAGCGTCAGTAACGTCTGAGATTACTCGTAATACTGAAGGAATCCGTGACGTATCTAACGAGCTAGCAGACGAAGCGCACCAAGCTGCAGAGCAAGCTGCTCAGTTATCTGAACTGTCTCACGAGCTAGAAAGCGAAATCAGCCGCTTCAAGCTGTAATCGAAGCCAATATAACAAAGCCCCGACTTAGGTTCGGGCTTTGATGTATCTGTACAATCTAGACTAACGAGTTATTTAAACTCAAACTTGCCCTTCATGATTGCCCAGTGGCCCGGGAATGAACATAGGAAAGAGTAGTCGCCACCGGCTGTCATTTTCTCTGTGCTGAAAGTGATTGAGGTTGACTCGCCACCACCGATAACACGAGTGAAGGCGTAAACGCGGCTGTCGTCAGGTTTTACGTAGTTATTGTCGATACCTGCCGACATACCATCGATGCCTACTGCTTGTAGCGACGCAGTGTCTGTTATAACGACGTTGTGGCCCATTGATTGGGCTGGCATAGAACCAGTATGGTTTAGCGTCAGCTTCACTTCTTTACAGCTCGCTGGAACGCTTAATGTGTCAGTTGAAAATTTCATTTGATCACTAGCATCAATCGATACTTCACATTCCGAGCTCGCTTGAGCGGTAAAGCTAGCACCTACAAGCGCTATCGTTGTTGCGATTAATCGTAAAGACATACACTGTTCTCCATTATTTTAGGGGGAGGTTATTCCATGAGGTTGATTGATACGTATTATCCTAGAAAGATGATCATAGTAATGTGCTACGACTTGAATTGTGTGCAACTCGTTGCTTTGTAAATGGTAAGTTTTTGTAGGAAAGGGCAAAACTAATCAGCGCATGAACAACCGTTTAGGGGGGAATGGTTGCTCGAGACTAGAATCGCAGACAACAAAAAGCCCGAGCATAAACTCGAGCCTTGAATAGTTTTCTTTATAGCTTAAGGGGAAGCTAGATTGCCTGACGAAGTTGGAAATAACGTCCTTCTTCGTTTAACAGCTTCTCGTGAGAGCCGTTTTCAACAATCTCGCCTTGTTCAATCAGAACGATAGAATCCATCGACTCTAGACCAATCAAACGGTGCGTAATGAAGATAACCGTCTTGCCTTCAAAGTGCTTCTCGAACAGCGTCATGATGCTGTGTTCTGTTTGCTTATCTAAGCCTTCTGTTGGCTCATCGAGAAGCAGGATAGGGGCATCATGAAGAATCGCACGTGCGATGCCAATACGGCGCTTCTCACCACCAGATAGTTGACGACCACCGTCACCTAACCAGCTATCAAGTGCGTTATTCTCAAGCAGCTTTTCTAGACCAACGTCTTTTAGGATATTCGCTAAGTGATCATCGGTCGCTTCTGGTCTTGCAATCAACAAGTTGTCACGCAAAGTACCATTTAGAATGTCGACACGTTGGCTTACTACACTGATTGATTCACGAAGCTGCGATTCGTTCCACTGCGTCAGTTCAATACCCGCGATTGATATGTAGCCCTTTTTAGGATCCCAGTAGCGAGTCAGAAGCTGGATCAGAGTCGATTTACCAGAACCTGTTTGACCCACAATCGCTACTTTGTTCGTTGCCGGAATCGTTAGGTCGACAGCGTTCAGAACACTGCGCTCAGAGTCAGGGTAGTTGAACGTCACGTTTGAGAACGTAATATCAAGCGGCTTGTTGATGTCGAGTTTCTCTTCAGCGAACTGAACTTCAGGTTCTGACAGAATCACTTCATTCAAGCGACGTGCAGAAGACAGAGTCTGACCTAAATGCTGGAACGCGCCTGCGATTGGCATCAATAGCTCAAAACTTGCCATGGTTGCGAACGCCATTAGCGCGATGAACGGGTCTGGAGCATTACCGCCCACGCCATCTGCCGCAAGCCAAAGCATAAGAACCAGCGTCAAACCGTTGAACAGCATTAGCGCAGCTGAAGCCATACCGGTTAGGTTAGCATTCACAAACTGATTCGCCATCAGCTTTCGTTGCGTTTCTAGAATCGCATTACGGTAACGCTCTTCAGCACCGAACAGAGTTAGCTCGCTGTAGCCTTCAATCCAATCTAGCGTTGTCACACGAAGATCCGCTTTGTTCTGTGTCAGCTCACCACCGTTACGTTTACCCAATTTGTAGAACAAGATTGGCCAAACCAACAGCATGATCAGAAGGATAGAACCTAAGATTAAACCTAGTGAGCTATCGAACCACATTAAGAACAGAGTCAGGAAGAAAATCCCGAACACACCCACCGTCACAGGGCTTACTAAGCGCAAGTACACGTGATCCATCGCGTCGACATCAGCAACCAAGCGGTTCAGAAGATCAGCATCACGAAGGTTTGAAATACGACCTGGGATCAGCGGAGCCAGCTTCTTGAAGAAGAAGATACGCAGATCAGTTAACAATTTGAATGTTGCATTGTGGCTGACAACACGTTCACCCCAACGACCCGCAGTACGGCTCATTGCCAAACCACGTACACCACCACCCGGTAGCATGTAGTTGAAGGTTTCACGTGCAATCGTAAGGCCTGCAACCGCAGAAGCTGAAATGAACCAGCCTGATAGCGTTAACAAGCCAATAGAAGCCGACAGAGTAGCAAAAGCCAATAGCATGCCTAGCGATAGGCCAAACCAATGCTTTTTATAGAGTTTCAGGTAAGGCAGTAAATCACGCATCTAAATTACCCTTATTATCTTGTTGAGCTAAGTTCGCGTTAAGCATCTCTTCGAATAAACCACCCGCAGTCGAAAGCTGAGAGTAATGACCTTGTTCAACAAGACCACCATCGCGCATAACCAGAATGTTATCGACCGATTGAAGCGGGGCAAGTTGGTGCGTCACAAGTAAGGCAGTGCGGCTTTCGATGTTGCTATTGATGCCTTTCATTACCAACTGTTCGCTACGAGTATCTAGGCTGGCAGTGGGTTCATCGAGCAACCAGAACTGACCGTCTTGAATCATTGCGCGAGCTAGAGCCAAACGCTGAGATTGACCCACAGACAGACCGCCAGAGCGATCAGAAATCATGTAATCCAAGCCGTGCTCATTTACGAATTCGTTAGCAAAAGACTGCTCAAGTGCATTCTCGACAACTTGGTCAGTGATATCGTGCTTACCTAGAGTAACGTTGTCACGAATTGTGCCGTGCAGTAGCAACGGGTTTTGACCAACCCAACTAATCGTTTTACGCCAAGAGGCTAAGTCTAGGTCACGCAGTTCAATGCCATTGATTTTCAAGCTTCCTTCATAAGGCATGAAACCAAGAATGGCGTTGATCAAACTTGTTTTACCCGCACCACTTGGACCAACTAACGCAGTCGATTGGCGAGTATTCAGTGCAAACGAGATAGGGCCAACCAGTTGAACACCTTCAGGGCTTAACACTTTGAGATCTTGAGCTTCAATATTGATGCCTTGAGCCGGATCAAGCTGAGTGTCGCCTGATTTAACCTTAGTGATGTCGGTTTCTAGGAACTCGACAATACTTTCAGCTGCGCCAACCGCTTGTTGCTTCGCGTGGTAGAAAGTACCTAAATCACGCAGAGGTTGGTAAAACTCTGGCGCCAAGATAAGGATAAACAAACCTGCGAATAGCGTAATGCCAACGCCGTAGTGGCCGAAGTTAAGCTCGCCGATGTAAGTGAAACCAAAGTAAACCGCCGTCATCGCAATCGAGATAGACGTGAAGAACTCAAGTACTGCAGACGACAAGAAAGCGATCTTCAATACATCCATGGTGCGCGTTCTGAACACCTCAGATGCACCTTTCAATACTTCTGTTTCAGCGTTTGTGCGGTCAAATAGACGGATGGTTGTCATTGACTGCAAACGGTCGTAAAAGTGACCAGAAAGACGTTGCAGTGCTTTGAAGTTTTTACGGTTTGCATCGGCTGCTTTCATGCCAACCAATGCCATGAACATCGGCACCAGTGGCGCAGTCAGCAAGAAGATAAGGCCAGCTGCCCAGTTTACAGGGAATACCACGACCAAAATAATGAATGGAATCATTACCGATAAAGACATCTGAGGTAAGTAACGAGAGAAGAAGTCCTGCATGTCTTCTACTTGTTCTAGCAACAGGGTTGCCCACGTACCGGCAGGTTTGCCTTTGATATAAGCAGGGCCTAACTCACGTAACTTATCAAGGATGAGTTGCCTGATGTAAACACGGATCTGTTCACCACAGCGATAACCTGCGATCTCACGTCCCCATGTACAGCCAGCACGGCCAACGACCGATAATGCCAAGCCTGCGAAATGACCAACCAGTTCAGATTTATCGACATTCTCGATGATCAGCTGGTGAAGAATAGAGGCGAGAAGCGCTGCTTGAGCAATTAAAAACACACTTGAAAGTACGCCAAGGCTAATCGCAATCATAAGCCAGCGTTTTGCTAACTTACTTTGTTGCTTAAGCCACTTATTCAAGCTGCGTTGTTTTTTCTTATCCATTATGAAGGCTTAATGATAATTATTATTCGTTGAGGGCGGCTAGTATACAAAAGAAAGCCCAGTGGATATACCACTGGGCTTTAGGGATTTACAACAAAATGTGATGACGCCCTGCATCTACTAAGGCGAGAGCGTCGATAATCAAATCTGCAATCTCAGATTTACTTATCGTTAAGGCCATCTAGGAAGCGTTCAGCATCCAGAGCAGCCATACAACCAGTACCAGCAGAAGTGATCGCTTGGCGGTAGTTGTGGTCCATAACATCACCCGCAGCAAATACGCCTGGGATGCTTGTTTGTGTCGCGTTACCTTCAAGACCAGACTGAACGATGATGTAGTCATCTTTCATATCTACTTGGCCTTTGAAGATTTCAGTGTTCGGTTGGTGACCGATAGCGATGAACGCGCCCATTACGTCGATATCTTCTGTCTTGTCAGACTGAGTATCTTTAATACGAACGCCAGTTACGCCCATATCGTCGCCAAGAACTTCGTCTAGCGTGCGGTCAGTGTGAAGAACAATGTTGCCGTTCTCTACTTTGTCCATTAAACGCTTAACAAGAATCTTTTCAGCGCGGAACGTATCACGACGGTGAATCAGGTGAACTTCAGATGCGATGTTAGATAGGTAAAGTGCTTCTTCAACTGCAGTGTTACCACCACCAACAACCGCTACTTTCTGGTTGCGGTAGAAGAAACCATCACACGTTGCACAAGCAGAAACGCCGCGGCCTTTGAATGCTTCTTCAGAATCTAAACCTAGGTATTTAGCTGATGCACCTGTTGAGATGATCAACGCATCACAAGTGTACTCGCCAGAATCGCCTTTAAGACGGAAAGGGCGGTTTGAAAGGTCGACTTCGTTAATATGGTCGAACAGGATCTCTGTTTCAAAGCGCTCTGCGTGCTCTTTCATGCGATCCATTAGTGCTGGGCCTGTTAAACCTTCCGCATCACCCGGCCAGTTTTCCACTTCAGTTGTGGTTGTAAGCTGACCACCTTGCTGCATACCAGTAACCAGAACTGGGTTTAGGTTTGCACGAGCAGCGTAAACTGCAGCTGTATAGCCAGCAGGGCCAGAACCAAGAATCAATAAATTACAGTGCTTTACGTCGCTCATGAGGACTCCGAAATTGAATTTGTTTTAATTTATAATCGCTTAGGATTGTATGGAAAATATGGAGGCAATAAAAGGTTAAACAAGGGTTGAAGTGTAATTAATCGTTATAGTTTAGAACTTAATGGAGACAAACGTTTTCGTGGCTGGAAGATCGCCTAAACCACCGTCTTCCTCGAGGATTCTTATTGCCGCCTTTTTGATTTCTAACGGCCATGTCAAAATACGCCAAAATAACTGTATATAAAAACAGTATTTAATTATAAGATTGCACGCACGTTTGATAGGCAACGTTAGAAAGATGAGGAACGAGCAATGAACTTACTCCCAACAGGCACACAGCTAGGTAAATTGGAATTACTGGAAGTGTATCAAGACGTCTTAGGGCCGAAATGCTTCACGGTTAAGAATGAAAACACCCAAAGGTTTATGGTGTATTGGAGTGGGGATTACGACAACGGCCAGTGCATTAAGTGGGCTTTCATGATGCGTTCCACCGTTCAGACAAGCTTTACTTAGCGACTATCTATACAAACGAAGTAGGGAAGCCCGCAAAAGTCGAACTGCTGACAGCTATGAACAAGCACTTGGTAAACCTACCGCCCGTTGATTTTGAAATCGACCTTGAAGAAGCTTGTATGTTTTAGTTTGTACAAGGGGAGTTAAGGTCTCTTCAATTCACATAATTGTTTTAATCAGCTTTCGATTCTGGGGTTCTTTTGATCATGTTGTGGCCTGCTTTTAACACATGGGCGAGAACCACACCCATAAGGATGTTAAAGAGTAGTTTTGGTATCGATTCTGTACCAACGCTTAATAGGCAGGTAACTGCTGTTGAACCTAACAAGAGCCCGATTAGCTCACTATTACTGAATAGTCTCATTCTTTTCCCTGCCTCATTTTCATTAGTGGTAAGCCTAAACTATCTCGTCAGTGCTATGTTTCTGATAGCACAACCTTAACGGTAGCTTCCTAAGTGTTCTAAAGAAAATCGTCATCCATAGAAGTGCTTGAAAAAGAATCGTCAAAATCTATAGAAGAACTTGAAAAAGAATCGTCAAAATCTATAGAAGAGCTTGAGAAAGGATCATCAAAACCCGTAGAGCTGGTTGAGCTACCTAAACTTGAAAAACTATCTTGTAATGTATCGGTCAAATCGGTACCAAATGGGTTACCAGCTGAATCAATCCCTCCCATCATAGTTAAGCCCGTAGCAGGGTTAATGATTGGAGAATCCTGATCTGAGAATGAATTAGAACTGTCATATAGCGAGTCATCATCCGCCAGTAGGTCTAAGGTAGCGGCTGTAGCTATGGCCGTGGCTGCTGTGCTATTGGCTGTTTTCGTACCTGCGCTGTTAATTCCCGAAGTATTTTTTTGCCGTGTATTTTCTTTTGTTGAGGACTGGATCCCTAATATAAACAGCCCTACAAAGAAAACAGGACTTACTACTGGGAGAATGTAAGCAGGCCCCAATAAAATGGTTCATCGCGGCTTTCC